>CAJOIB010000056.1 GCA_905234705.1 uncultured Selenomonadaceae bacterium
TCTAAATCGTGCGAAATTAGCAAAATCGCCATATCTTCTTCCGCACAAAGTTTCGCCGCCAATTCGTAAAATATTTTCAGTCCGATTTCGTCAACGCCGCTCACCGGCTCGTCCAACAATAATAAATCCGGCAACGGCTCAAGCGCCAACGCCAATAAAACCCGTTGCAATTCGCCGCCCGATAACGCGCCCAATCGCCTATCGATTAAATATTCCGCTTGCACACGCTGTAAATTTTTTAAAACCCGCTCGCGAATCGATTTTGCCGAAAATAACCATACCGGTCGCCACGTCAAGCACGCCATAAATAAATCCAGCACTGAAGTTGGTGAAGTCGCATCGAATTTCAAAGTTTGCGGCACGTAGCCGATTATCGGGCGCAAATGTTTTCCCTTCGCGTCGAAATAATTCAATTTGCCGGTATGCGCCACTTCGCCCAAAATCGACTTCAACAGCGTAGATTTTCCCGCGCCGTTCGGTCCAATCAGCGCTGTCAATTCGCCGCAATTCAGCGTAAAATTCACGTCTTGAAAAATAATCAATTCGCCGACCTTCACACCGAAATTTTCAACCCGCGTTTCGCACAATTTTTCCCTGTGATGTTTGCGCATCAATTCACCAACTTTTTAAATTCGCGGCACGATAAAATTAAAAATGCCGTCGCGTAAAAAATCAAAATCGCCAGCGAAGTTAAATTCATTCCCGAACGCAAGAGCGCGCTTGCATGCGTTAGCGGCAAAATTTCAATCAGCCACCGCACCATTTCCGGCAACTGCGCCGTCGAAAAAAATGTTCCGCACAAAAAACTCATCGGCATTAGCGCGTACGTGTTGACCTGCGCGAGTTCTTCGTAAGTTTGGACGCGCATTGCCGCGCAAAATCCCAGCCCCGCAAATATCACTGAATTTAAAATCACCACGAGCAAAAATCCCGCCGATAAAAAATTCAAGCTGGCGTCGAACAGCCACGCCACGCACAAAATCAGCGATACCGAAATTAACGCGCGCAAAACTGCCGAACTCAATTTTCCAATCACAAAGGCAACCGGCGAAATTGGCGCACTCAAATATTCTTCGAGGCTCTTGTGATAAATTTTTTCCGCGTGAATCGTGATGATACTCATGTAGCTGACGTTCATCGTATTCAGCGCGATAATCCCTGGCACGAGAAAATCAAGGTAACTGCCGCTTTCCAAATTAATATTTTTGCCCAAGCCCCAGCCAAACGCAACCAAATATAAAACCGGCGTCACCAATCTTGACAAGATAAATTTTTTGAGCCGCCGCCTTAGCACTATCCAGTCGCGCCAAATAACCGTGCTTATGTCGAACAGAAAATTATTCATGCAAATTTTTCAGCCGCTCAATTTCCGCCTTGTGACGTTCCAGCGCAAATCCTATCCGCCGGTGTTCGTCGTCGTCAAAATCCGGATTTTCATATGCCGCTTGAATTTTTTTCAGTCGCTCCTTGACAAGTTCGATTTCTTTATCCAAAATAAATTTGTCATGGAGAATTTGCCCGTAATTTGTATAAAGTTGATCTTGAATGGTGCGGTAATAATTTTTTTCGCCGGAAATGTCGCCGAGAAAATGAGCTATCTCCAAAATTATATCGTAAGGATTTTTCGCCGCTGTTACCAAATCGAGAAGTTTTTCGCGCAGTTGCTCAGCCGCGCCGTACATAAAATCTTTTTCAGCCAAAATAATCACTCCGGAAATATTTTTAATTATTCTAAGACGGCGGCGGGCGTTTGTCAATTTGAGTTGCAAAATCGCGGCGGTTGTTGTACGATTAATAAAAATCTTGAAGGGGGTTTTGCCAATGAAAATACAAGGCGCGGTGATAATCGAGCAGGGCGTGACATTCGCAATCGTGGTCGTCAATCAAGCGGTGACAAATTACACTTCAAGAATAATTCGGACGCGGCAGCAGCTACAGCTATACTTCCCGAATATGCCGATAATTTTGATGTCGCAGGATTCGTCGGGTGCGCCGCACTATTACGGGCGACGAGATATAGTTGAATTTTTAAAAACGTTGCGATTGGAACAAATACCCTGGAAGGAATATCACATTTATTAAGGTGGGAAAATTTTGGACAAAGCGAGATTGGCGGCGGTCAAAGCGATTTACGCTGTGCAAACTGAAGGCGCATATGCAAATGTGGCACTCGCGCAGATTTTGCGTCAAGAAAAGTTGAGCGATTTAGACAGGCGATTTTGCACGGAAATTGTTTACGGCGCTGTGAAGGCGGGCGCGTCATTGGATTGGAAAATTTCAAAGTACGTGAGCCGCGCGGTTGACGATAAAGTTATGGCGATTTTGCGCGCGGGCTTTTATCAGATATTTTTTATGGACAGAGTGCCGGATTCTGCGGCGGTAAATGAGTCAGTTGAAATTGCGAAAAAATTTGTGAACATTGGCGCGTCAAAATTTGTAAATGGTGTTATGCGCTCGGCAATTCGCGAGCCTGCCAAATCGGATTTTCCGCCGGACGATTTAGCGCTGAATACGTTTCATCCGGCGTGGTTGGTCGATTTGTTCATCAATGAATTTGGAATTGACACGGCTAAAAAAATTCTTGACGCTGATAATATTGAGCCGCCGCTTTGTTTGCGCGTTAATTTTTTAAAGGCGACTCGCGCAGAAATTATGAGCGAACTGAAAAATGCTGAAGAATCTAAGCTTGTGCCGGAAGGAATTATTTGCAGGGGACACGGCGCGCTTGACAAATTTAAGCCGCTGAAAGATGGGCGCTGTCAAGTTCAAGACGAAAGTTCGATGTTGGCGGCGCACATTTTGAATCCTGTTGCGGGCGATTTTGTATTTGATTGTTGCGCTGCGCCTGGCGGTAAGGCTACGCACATTGCCGAGCTGATGAAAAATAGCGGGCGGATTATTGCGGCTGACATTTTGCCGACGAAACTTGAGCATATCAAAGAAAATTCTGCGCGATTGGGTGTGAAAATTATTGAGCCGGTTTTAATTGACGCGCGGGAAATTGGCGATAAATTTTCAAATCAAGCTGACAAAGTTTTGGTTGACGCGCCTTGTTCGGGCTTAGGCGTGATTCGGCGCAAAGCTGACATTCGCTGGAAAAAAACTCCCGCTGAAATTGCCGAATTGCCGAAACTTCAGAGCGAAATTTTGAATAGTGCGGGGCGTGCTGTGAAAATCGGCGGCGTTTTGGTTTACAGCACTTGCACGATTATTCGCCGCGAAAATGAAGCGGTCGTTGAGAATTTTCTTGCCGCTCATAAAAATTTTAAACTGGTAGAGATGAAAAACTTGCTGCCGCACATTGACGGTACGGACGGATTTTTTATCGCCAAAATGATTCGCGAGGTGTAACTTGAAAAATTTATTTGGATTAACATTGCCGGAATTGGAGGCGGAACTGTCGGATTTGCCGAAATTCCGCGCTAAACAAATTGCTGAATGGCTCTATCAGCGCGGCGCAAATTCTTTCGACGAAATGACGAATTTATCAAAAAATCTTCGCGCAGAACTCAATCAGCGCTACGAAATTGTAAAGCCCAGGCAGATTAAAATTCAAACTTCCACTGACAAATTGACGACGAAATTTTTGCTCGGTTTCAAAGACGGCGCGGCGGTTGAAACTGTTTTAATGCGCCACGATTACGGCAACAGCGTTTGCATTTCTACGCAGGTTGGCTGTAATATGGGCTGTAAATTTTGCGCGTCGACGCTCAACGGCTTAGCCAGAAATTTGACGGCGGCTGAAATGTTCGGCGAAATTATTTTTGTCAATGATTTTCTGCGCGAAAAATCCGGCAAAGTCGATACCGTTGTGATTATGGGCACGGGCGAGCCGCTGACGAATTTTGATAATTTGCTGGCGATGCTGAAACTTTTGCACGAAGATTATACTCTCGGCATTAGCTACAGAAAAATTACGATTTCGACTTGCGGGATTGTGCCTGCGATTTACAGATTAATCGACGAAAAAATTCCGGTTACGCTTTCGATTTCTCTGCACGCGCCTAATAATATTCTGCGCTCCGAATTGATGCCGATAAATTCAGCCTTCCCGATTGAGGAAGTTTTGAAAGCCGGTGACGATTTCGCGCAGATAACCGGTCGGCGCGTGACTTACGAATATATTTTAATCGGCGGCGTCAATGACACTGAGGAACACGCGCGGCAGCTGGCGAAAATTCTTGCCGGTCAACTTTGCAATGTAAATTTAATCCCGATTAATCCTGTGGACGAAAGAAATTTCAAACGCCCGACGCACAACGCCATTCAAAAATTTTTCCACTTCTTGAACACGCACGGAATCAACGCTACTATTCGCAAAGAATTTGGCGCGGGTATCGACGCGGCTTGTGGGCAACTAAGAAACAGTTGGATTAATCGCTAATTTGAGAATTTTTATTTGCAGGGTAGGAAAGTTTTTCAGCTTTTTTTAATTTTTCTGTTAACGTTTTTCTACAGATATGCTATAATGACGCCAGAAATTTTTTATTGTGAGGTGAGGCGCATTTGAATATTACCGGCGTAATCAGAAGTCAATTTGCCAATTTGTTTCAGAAACGCGGCGAAATCGAACCGCCTGCACTTATCGAAGCGTTGGAGCGCGAAGTTGTTAAGCAAAAAAAATCTGTTGACGGCGTGCGGATTGTGCCGAATGATTATACGATTTACCTTGGCGAGGAAGATTGCCACAGGCTGAGCGCGGCGCGGATTATCAAATCGTTATACGAGGCTGTTGAAAAAAAAGTTATTCGCGAAAATTGCTTTATGGACGGGAATTTGACTGTGCGGATTGAGAAAATGCTGGAAGGCGACGAGGCGATTGTCATTAATTCGCAGTACGTGGAAGATGCGAAAGTTGCTGAAGATACGATTGATTTGGAAAATGACGTGCTGTCGAAAACTTTGCTTGAGGACAGGGACGTTACCGGCGAAAAAACTATCATTGCCGATAAAACTAAAATTAGCGCGTCGATGAAAAGTTCAAAACGCACGATTGAATATCACCTTGCCGTCATTACCGATTCGCAAAATTCCGAGATAGTTTTGGGCGAAAAGCAGATTTATCTTGGGCGCAAGGACACCAACGATTTTATTTTGAGCGACGACGATGGCGTTTCACGGATTCACGCTTATATTTCGTACGAAAGACACCGGCACGTCCTGCGCGACGCTGGCAGTTTGAACGGCACTTTTGTTAATAAAAAACAGGTTACGCGGCACGATTTGCGGCACAATGACAAGATTTTGATTGGCAATACGACGCTGATTTATAAAGTTTTGTGAGGTGATAATATGTCAAAAGTTTACACGGCGACGCACGTTGGCAAGATTCGCAAAAACAATGAGGATTCGCTGATATTTATTGAGCCGGAAACGTTTATTGTGGCGGACGGAATGGGCGGCGCGGCGGCGGGCGAAATTGCCAGCCAAACCTTGATTGATACCTGTAAAAATTTTTTGCCGAATGTTCCAGAGCCTTGGAGCGAAGATATTTTGAAAAAAGCTGTTATGAAGTCGAATGCGGCGATTTCGCGGATGGCTAATGAAAATCCGGACTATCGCGGTATGGGAACGACGGCGACGCTTATGCACGTTTACAGCGGCAGGGCGTACTATGCGCACGTTGGCGACAGTCGGCTTTATCGGCTCAAAAATAATTGGCTGGAACAAATTACTCAAGATCATTCGTACGTTGAAAGTTTAGTCAGGCGCGGCGAAATCACGGAAGCTGAAGCGCGCGTTCACCCTATGAAAAATATTTTGACTCAAGCGGTTGGTGTTACTTTGGATATTACCGTCGACACGGGGAGTTTTACTGTTGCTGACGGCGATATTTTTTTGCTTTGCACGGACGGCTTGACGAATATGATTGACGATGCTGAAATTGCTGAAATTCTTTCGCGCAGTGCCAATCCGGCTGACGATTTAATTCAAGCGGCGCTGGATAATGGCGGCGTTGATAATATTTCGGCGATTGTCGCCAAGTTTTGAAAAAATTTCTGCCCTTGAAGGAGTGAAATTTATGTTAGAGCGGGTATTGGGCGAGCGTTACGAACTGGAAGAAAAAATCGGTTCGGGCGGTATGGCTGAAGTTTACAAAGCCCATGACAATATGCTTGACCGTACCGTAGCTGTGAAGATTCTGCATGAGGCGTTTCGTTCGGACGAAGAATTTATAAAAAAATTTCAGCGCGAGGCTAAGGCGGCGGCTCGATTATCGCACCCAAATATCGTCAGCATTTATGACGTTGGCGTTGAGGGGCTCGACAAATATTACATTGTTATGGAGTACGTTGAAGGCAAATCGCTCAAAGATAAGATTCGTGACGAAGGACCGCTTGACGTTTTAACGGCTACGAAAATTGCGAAAGACATTGCAAACGGGCTGGCTCACGCGCACGCGAATAATTTAGTCCATTGCGATATCAAGCCGCACAATATTTTAATGACGGCGGATGGGCACGCGAAAATTGCGGATTTTGGAATTGCGCGCGCCATCACTGAATCCACTATGACTTATGGCGGCAATGTTGTTGGGTCGGTGCATTATTTTTCGCCGGAACAGGCGCAGGGCGGCACTATCACGCCCAAATCGGACGTTTATTCGCTGGGAATTGTTATGTATGAAATGCTGACTAACCGGCTGCCATTCACCGGCGATAACGCTGTTGTAATTGCTATGCGGCACATTGAAGAAGAGCCGATTGCTCCGAGCATTTACCGCCCGCAAATTCCGTCGATGCTTGAGGCTATTGTTGTTCGTGCGATGAATAAGAATCCGGATTTGCGGCTGTCCAGTTTTGATATGATACAGGCGCTGTCGAATATTGAAGCGAATTTGAGCGTCGCGCAATTGACTGACCCCGACGCTACGCAGATTTTGCCGCGCATTGATACTGAAAATCTTCCGCCGCGCAGGAATATTCAGCCAAATAATTTTATTCGCAACACACCTAAAAAAAATTTCAGCTACGTTGCGAAATCTGCTGTTTTGCCCAAAATTTTTATTGCCGGAATTATTTTTGTATTGATGATTGGGTTTGGCGTCGGGATTTTTATGGCTATGGAAAAGGCGTGGACTGTTGCGGAGGTGCCAGTGCCAAATGTTGTTGGTAAAAATCTTAAGTTAGCGCGCGAAAATTTGGAAGATGCTAATTTGCGCGTGAATGTGGCTGAAGTTTATGATTCAAACGTTCCCGCCGGTCAAGTTGTCAAGCAAGATCCTGACGCTGGCAGGAATGTTAAAATATCGCGGCTGGTTACGATTTACGTCAGCAAGGGCGGCGAAGCTATCAATATGCCGGATTTGGTTGGTCTGTCGAAGTCTGCGGCGACGGAGCGTATTCAGAAAATCGGTTTGCAACTCGGTAAAATTTATGAGCAGGATTCTGAAAAAAGCCCAGGTACGGTGCTTGCCTGTGATCCTGTCGCTGGTACGAAAATTAATCGCGGGCAGGTTATTGACATTATCGTTTCGCGCGGTCAAAGCGTTGCAATGCGCAATTTTTCTTCGCCCTTCGTCGATGATAACGCCGATAAATTAATTCCGCGGGGCAATTCCGAAATTCCCGAAAACATTGAAGCGACGCCGTTTAAAAGATTTGAATCGCCGTACCGAAGAAACCCTGAAGAAGTTGACGTTCCACTGCGCGAAAATGGCGGCACGAAAAGCAAATGATTGGGCGCGTTATTAAATTTTACAACAGTTTTTTCTTTGTGAAGGTTGACGCTGAGCTGATTCCGTGCAAATTGCGCGGGCTTATGAAGCGCGATAAAAAATCTGGCAGTGCGGTTAATCCTGGTGATTTTGTTGAAATTTCGCGGCTCAAGGACGGTTCGGGCGTTATCGAGAAAGTTCAATCGCGCAGGAGTTTATTAAATCGTCCGGCGGTTGCCAATGTCGACAGAATCATTTTGACATTCGCGGCGGCTCAACCGGATTTGCACCCGTTACTTTTGGACAGGTTTATTGCGTTGGCTGAAAATTCCAAGCTGACTGAAATTATTCTTTGTATTAATAAAATTGATTTGGCTGAAGATAAAAATTTTCTTGCGGAATATGCGCCACTGTACAAAGTGATTCGGACTTCTGCGCGAGAGAATATCGGCGTTGAAGAATTGAAGGCGATTATTTCAAATGGTGTAACGGTTTTTGCTGGTCCGAGCGGCGTTGGTAAGAGTTCTTTGCTCAATGCGATTGATAAAAATTTGAAATTGAAAACTTGCGAAGTTAGCGAAAAAATTTTGCGCGGCAAACATACAACGCGCGTTTCGGAGCTGATAGAATTTGGCGGCGGATTTTTGGTAGATACGCCTGGATTTAGCGCGGTAGATTTGGCGGAAGCTGGGATTGACGCTGAAAATTTGAGGCACTGTTTCAAAGAGTTTGCTGAATATGCGACGGCGTGTAAATTTCTGAACGGTTGCAGTCACAGCCACGAGCCGAATTGCGGCGTCAAAGCGGCGGTTGACAGCGGAAAAATCCTGCGCGAACGCTACGAAAATTATTTGACATTGCTCAAGGAAATTAAAAACGGTCTCGCCTCGACTTGAGGTAAGACCGCTATTTTTATTTTACGGATTTTCGACTGTGTAACCGTAAATACTCATTTTCAAGCAATGCTTTTTGACTTTGTCAGCAATCGAATCTAAATCAGTTGAACGCCATTGCAGAGGCGGAGCGTCCTGCTTATGCGCATAAACCCAACCAGCAGAGGCTTTGATAAAATACGGTTTGTACCCAAGAATTTGGTTGCCGTCCATAACTTTCACGTAGCACTTCATAAAATCGGCTGAATATTTTCCCATATGAAGGGCTTCATAAGTTTCTGACATAAAATAGCCGCGCGTGCCGTCTGAATACGTGCCGACGTAATAATCTTGAGCGTCAGCCTGTGAAAACTGCGCGATTAAAATTCCAAACACCAACGCCGCCATTGCTAAAATTTTTTTCATTTGAATCACCTCCGGTTTAATAATCTGTCACTTTCTGCCAATTCCCGCCGGTAAACAGATAGTAGCTCACGGTGTAGCTGTTTCCCCAATAGTGTTCACCATTTGTGTGTGGATTGTTACAGCCATAAACCGGCGCTTTGTCTTCAAAAATGAGCTTTTTTTGCCTGTAAATATTGGCTTCGTCATAAGACATATAACACCAGCCGCACTTGCGATGGTTAATTATCGCTTTATCGCCTTCCTGCGGAGTATAAGCCTGCGCCTGCGAAATCTGCGCGAATAAAATTATTGCCGCCGCCAGTAAAAATTTTTTCATTGCGCTCAGCTCCTAACTGTTTTCAATAGCCGTTTTGAAAATCGCAAAGTAATATTCTGAGAGGATAGTATCGCCGCGCGTAACCTGCACCGTGGCATCGTCAATGAATCCGTGGTGCAGAACGGCGTACAAATCGTCGTTCTCAACTTTAAAACCAAGTACCCAGTGTTTGTTCATTTTGTAATTCCTGCCGATTGAATGCAGAAACACTTTGAAACCATAATTTGTCTCGTGAATCGCGCCTTCAGGACCTATGATCATGTAAACGTCAGCAATTTTACCGTCTTTTGTTACTTCGGTTGCTGCATAAACGTCCGCCGCCTGTGCCTGCCCGAACATTAAAGCGAAAATTACCGTCGTTGCCAGTAAAAACTTTTTCATTGTTACATTCGCCTCCACTGCCCATTAGTAAACATATACCTTTCGTTGCTATAAGTGCGATTCCACTTGTGAGCAATTTTTTTATTGCTGTGGCAGCCGTAAGTCGGCGGATTCGGGTCAGAATACCTATGAGGCTCAATAACGACCTGTTTATAACTTTCTTCGCACTCTTCGCAAAACCAAAAATGGACAATCGCCACGTCGCCGTATTGTGGCTGATATGCCTCTGCCTGCGCCGTAAAAATCCCGAACACCAGCGCCGCCACTGCTAAAATTTTTTTCAT
>CAJOIB010000057.1 GCA_905234705.1 uncultured Selenomonadaceae bacterium
TTTTTTGGTGGAAAAATTTTTTCCAAAAATTGAAGGGGGTGGGGTTACAGCCGAGGTTAATCTGTGTTGCTCAGGGAGGATACGAGCATGAAAACTGACAAAATGATTTTGGCTGAAAACTGCATTTACTCAACTGATTCTGAAGAAACGCAGCTCAACAACAACGTAATTGTTGTGGGAGCTAGCGGCAGTGGCAAAACTCTTTCGGTGGCTGAGCCGTGCCTCATGGAAACTTACAATTCTAACTTGATTGTCACGGTGTCTAAAGCCAAACTGATTAACAAGTACAAAACGGTTTTCAAAGCGCGCGGTTACAAAGTAATGGTGATGGATTTTGTACTGCCAACCAGCGGTAATGTCGTTTATGACCCAATGGCTTATGTGAGTACCGAGGAAGATATAGTTTTCCTCGCTAAATCGATTGTCCTTGCTAATCCCAAGAAACAAATGACTAACGCAGATCCTTATTGGGACGATACGGCGATTTCGCTGCTTTGTGCGGAAATGGCTTATGCTCGCTACAAAAATGTAAAGGCGACCTTCCGCGACGTTTTGGCTCTGCATTACAAACTGGAGGTTTATTACGACAACGAAGGGCGCGTTTTGACAACTTTAGATGATGAATTTAACGCACTTAGCAAGTATTCTTTTGCGTCAAAATGTTGGCGCAGTTTCAGATCGGTCACCGAAAGGACGATGCGCTGTATCTACGGTTGCTTGAATACGCTCCTGGATACGATTTTCACGCGGAAATGGGATCACACAATGCGCCTCAGAAAAAGCGTCGACTTTGCAAAATTTTCCAATGAAAAAAGCGTACTGTTCATTCTGACTTCGCCGGTAAATCCTTCGATGCATTTTCTGGCAAATATGTTTTACGCTCAAGCCTTTAGGCAACTTTTTGAAATTGCCGAAAGCAATTCAAGCGGCACTTTGACAATTCCGGTTCGCTTCCTTGCCGACGATTTTGCGGTTGGCGCGAAGATTTTAGATTTTCCGGAATACATATCGATTTTCCGCGAGAAAAAAATTTCCGTGATGTTGCTAATTCAGTCCGATTCTCAACTTGAATCAATGTACGGTCACTATGACGCCGTGACAATTCGTAACAACTGCGATTCGTACGTTTACATGGGCGGCAACGATATGGATACTTGCGTCGATATTAGCCGCCGCGCGAATTTGTCGCTGCAGGATGTTATGTACATGCAGCGGGGAAAGGTGATTGTTTTCCGCAGCGGTACTAAGCCGGTAATTACACAACGTTACCCTACTCTTGAAAATGAGCTTTATCAATTAATCACCGACAAAAAAATCGGATAGAAAATTCTTCCTGTAAAAAAATTTAACTCCCGTTGCGGCTCAGCGGGAGTTTTTTTGTGCCGTGAAAATTATTCAGCTTATTTTAATTGGCGAATGAAATAATCAGCAACTAATCTGGCAGGAACAGATTCATCTTGAGTAAAGCTGTGGTCAAAGCCTTCCAAAAGTTCCAATTCAGCGCCGCCATGATAAATTTCTTGATAGCGCAATGCGTACGTGTAAGGTACAACCGTATCAATCAAGCCGTGAACTATGAAAACCGGACCTTGATAATTTTCCGCGGTTTCATAAATCGGCAAAGTTTGAGCCGTTACAACGTAATTTTTGCCGAGTCTCAAATTTCCACGCCCTATATCAAAATCGTAGTATTCCGCTAAATTAATTGAATCGTACTGATTGCCGAATAACAAACCGCGAATAGCATCGTCGCGCAGTACAGCCGCCGGAGCCATTAACGCGATACTTTTAATTTCTTCACTGCCAAGTTGACCGGCAACCATACTGGTTACAACGCCGCCCTGCGAATGTCCGGCAACTGATACGCTCGTCACGCCGCGCATATCCCGCGCATATTCAATCACGTGCTTAACATCTTCAATTTCATTCGGCACAGTCATATCTTGAAAGCGCCCTTCGCTGTTGCCGTGCCCATTAAAATCAAAGCGAATTGACGCAATGCCCGCCGCTTCAAGATAATCAGCAAGTTTCACTAACATCGGATGATTTTTATTCGCCGTGAAACCGTGACAAATTACAACCAGCGGATAACTGCTTTGCCCATCCGGTGTTTGAATAACCGCAGAAAGTCTGCCGTGATCTCCGTCAATCCAAACGTTTCGGCTCTGCGCGAATGTTACTGACGGCAACAGCCATAACGCCGCCAATATCAGCCCAAATAAAAATTTTAACACGAATACCACTCCCTTAAAATTATTTTTCAAACCTTACGCGAATGTTACCATTTCCAACCGCCTCAATCAAGCCGTCTGTGTTCATAATTTTTCCGAGCGGCGTGTAATTGTACATTGTTTGAAAATCCTGGTAAAAAATCACAACGGTATTCGACGCCCACAACATAATATCGCCGGTGCGAATCAGCATTACGCTGGTATCGCGCGTCGGCAGATTTTTATCGAAGGTATAATATTTTTCATTGCCGTTGAACTCGCGCATTTCAATATCCAGCGGAAATTTTTCAATCAGCGCCTGCGACGAGGGCGTATCAGCCAAAATTGCGTCGAAAGTTTTTTCGCCAATGATAATTTTAATCGGAATGGAAGTCGGCGGCTTAGTTCCGGAATTAGCGATATTTCCGCAACCCGTCAATGAAATTCCCGCCAAAATCAGCGTTGCCAATAAAAATTTTTTCACGTTAAATTTCTCCGTCCAATAAAGTTGTCTGCATTTTCAATTCGGAAGTGGTATCGATTTTTTTAATAAATTTCGCAGGAACGCCGCCAACCACCGTGTAAGGCTCAACATTTTTGGTAACGACAGCGCCCGCCGCCACAACAGCCCATTCGCCAATCGTCACGCCCTGCAAAATCGTCGCGTTCGAGCCAATCCAAACATTGTCACAAATCTTAATCGGCTTGTAATAAAGTTTGCGATTCATACGCGGGTCTAAATCGTGCGTGGCGGTTGCCAAAACTACATTGTGCCCGATAAAAACGCCGTCGCCAATCGTAATGCCGCCCTGGTCTTGAAATTTACAGCCAGCGTTGATAAAAACATTTTTGCCAAAAGTAATATTTTTGCCGAAATCCGCATTGAACGGCGGAAAAAGCCTAAACGTCGGATCTACTTTCTTATGAGTGAGCCGCGACATTATTTCAACAATTTCCTCGGGCGTGTGGTACGCGGTATTCAGTTCCATTTCGATTTTGCGCGATTCCTGGCAAAGTTCACGGAAAAAATTTAAGCGCTCCGGATTTTTCGCGGCGGGAGAATTTTCGTCTGCGAAAGTTGCCAAAAGTTCCTCAAGTTTCATATTCAAACCCCCTACAAATTTTCCTAGATTTTAAAATGAAAAGCGGCGCGTGTAAAGTACAAAAATTTTTTCGGCAATGGCAGGGATTTTATTTTGTTTCATAGAATTTTTACCAGTAAATTTTTTAGCGACATTTGCGTGAATGTCGACTTTACGGAAGGGGATGTTATTGTGAACGTAAAACTCGCTAATCCGTTTATTGAAGCGTTCATGACGGTTATGCCGCTTTTAGGTTGCCCAAATCCCAAGAGAATCAAAGTTTATCTGCAAGACGACAACGTTACAAGCACGGGCGTCTCGGTTCGCGTCAGCTTCACCAAGGCTTTAATGGGCAGTGTTGTTTATAACATGCACGAAGACACGGCGAAATTTATTGCCTCGACGATGATGATGGGCATGCCCGTTGCCGAATTGGACGATCTGGCGCGCAGTGCGATTTCCGAGTTGTCAAATATGCTTACGGCGAATGCTACGACGAATCTTACCGCGCTGGGATATTTGGCAGATATTACGCCGCCGCAGTTGGTTATCGGTACGGGTACGCCTTTGCCAATGGGTTTGCCTCAAGCTTTGGGCGTTGCAATGGACGTTGGCGGGCATGTTGTTGATATTATCATTGCGATTAAAAAAGCTAAATAAAAAACGCGGCGCTTTTTGCCACGTTGAAAAAAATTTTTAGATACCGCCGAAAATCCTTCCGGCAAAACTCGGAGGCAGACCGCCATTCAAATTGCCGCCCAAATCATAAGCAGAACTAATTGCTTTGTTTGCTTCCTGACCGGCGTCAATTTCGTTTGAAAGTCTAACATGAGCAGTTGCCGCGCCTATTTCGGCGGCTTCTTTTTGATTGTCAGCGGATTTTTCCGGCGGGCGCTTAGGAAATTCATCTTCAAAAAAAGTCCCCGCGTACATATCGCCAAATGCATTTTCACCAAAAAAATCTCTATCGTCGCTCATAAAATCACCCCCGCGAATATTAAAAACCCTTCCAAAGATTTTGTCAATGGAAGGGCGATTTTTATTTTGGAAATTTTTATTTTAAATGGCGCTGCTGGGAGTTACAGTTGAAGTAGCGCTGTCCGTTTCAGTTTCACCGGTTTCAGTAAGCTCATAAACTTTGCCGATATTAGCGATGTCAACCTGGTGAGTAGAGCCGTCTTCAGCCAAAACCATAACGCGCGTTGTACCGTCAGCAACAGTAACGCCGGTAATAATTCCGCTGAAATCCTGCGTCGTAGCAACGGGGTTGCCTTCTTCGTCCGCCGCTTCGACAGTTTCAG
The DNA here is from genome assembly GCA_905234705.1 of uncultured Selenomonadaceae bacterium. Taxonomy (GTDB): domain Bacteria; phylum Bacillota; class Negativicutes; order Selenomonadales; family Selenomonadaceae; genus Quinella. The sequence goes on from CAJOIB010000057.1 coordinate 4,594, forward strand.
TCCAATCAACGCCCTTGCCAATCATACCGCTAAGCTGCCCAACCAAAACTGAAGTATCAATATTGCCAACGAGCGTGTTAATTTCTTTGAGCGCGTCAGTCATATTGGTAATTTGTTCGAGCGAGGAAAATTGCGCCATTTCAGCAATAAATTCGTTGTTATCCTGCGGGTCGAGCGGATCTTGATATTGAAGCTGCGTCACCAGCAATTTGATAAAAGCGTCTTTGTCAAGTTCCTGTTCCTTAGTGGTTTTCGTCTGAGTATTGGCGTAGGATTCTGCATTGTACGTTACGCCGTTGACGGTGATTGTGTTAAGTGCATTTGACATATAAATTACCTCCAATTAAACTTTATAATCTACGCCGTCCGTGGAAGCATTTTCACCAACAGGAGTAGCCGCGTCAACTTCCTCTTGAATCGCGTTAAAATCAATGCGTCTGCCGCTTTGCTGAGACTGCTGTTGATTTTGTTGCCAAGCCTGTTGTCCTTGTCCGTTCGTCAAGCCGCCATCGCTCAATCCCGCGTACACTTGAACATTTTCAACTTTCAAGCCCTGGTCGTTGAGTTCCTGCTTAAGCTGTACAATGGAATTTTCGATAGCCGCCCGAACCTGGGCATTATCGCTGTAAAAATTAGCAGTGAGCGCGCCATTTTGCGCAACCGAAACGCGAATTGTCAACTGACCCAAATGCTCCGGCTTAAGATTTATAACCATTTCGGTATTTTCGGCACTGCGGATTAAGCGGGCGCTCTCAATGATTTGATTTGGAATGTTGAAAGGCTCACGTGGCGCTTGAGCGGCGGCAGTTTGAGTTTGTGCCTGCGCGACGGGCTGAGCGGTCGGAGTGCTGTTTGATACCGATGATAAATTCTGCGCGAAAGTTCCTTCGCCTGCGTCAACTTGCTGTGAAATTTCGGCGGTTGGTATTTGCGCTAATGTTTGCTGGAAATTTTCCGCGGTGAATTGTTGTTGCGGCTGATTTTGCGAAAATTGCTGTTGCGGTTGCGGATTTTGCTGAACCGGATTAAGCGGCGCGCTGGTTGAATTATCTTGCACTGGCGCGTCAAAATTCAATAAATCCTGCGGTACACTCTGATTGAAGATTCGAGCGTCAATTGGCGGCAGTACTGAATTTATCACTGGCTGAATTTGTTGTCCGAATTGTTGTTGCTGAACCGGCGGCAATTCGATTTGTGATTGTTGCTGTGGCGTTTGATTAAGCGCTAATGGCGACGGTGCGGCTTGGAACTGCGGCTGTTGCGGTTGTTCCGGCGTCAAGGCTTGGAATTGTACCGGCTGATTTTGTACTTGAATTGGCGCGGATTGTTCGGGCTGTGCCGTTGCGATTTGCTGTACTTGTTGCGTGAAAATTTGCGTGGGCTGTTCGAGTTCGATTGGCGCTGACAAATTTTGCTGGACTACCGGCTGAGATTGTTGATTAGAAAATTGCGCGGGCTGTTCAAGCGTAGTTGCTGCGACGAAATTTTGTGGTTGTGCGACTGTTTGTGAAGTTTGTTCGAGCGTCAAAGCCGGTTGCAAAGTTGGTTGTGGATTGGAAATTTGCGCGGGCTGTTCAAATTGGTTAAGCGATTGTAAAATTTGCGGCTGCGTCGAAACTTGCAAGGGCTGTTCTAAATTCTGCGGAGTGGTTAAAATTTCCTGCGAATTTGTTTGAATCAGCGGCTGAGATTGCTGTTGGATTTGCGGATTGAGTTCAAGATTTTGGGTAGGGGTTAATTGGGCGGGTTGAAAATTATTGGGCGACAGATTAGGGGGCTGGGGATTTTGCGGCGCGATACTGTCTTGGACATCGGCGGACTTCCAAGTTTTTCCGCTGAGAAGATCAAGCATAGACTGCGCCTTATCGTCGGCTGACTGCGGCATAATAGCCATTAAATTAACAGCGCCGGTACTTTCGGTATTTTTCGCCTGCAAGAGACTTTCCGGATTTGAAACGAAGAAAATTTGCGGCGCAGATTCAACCGGCGGAATTTCTGCCAATTCAGCAGTTTCGGGAATTTCTTCAGCGGTTTCAGTTTCAACTGCCAGCGGCGCGTCGATTTTATCAGCCACGGGAATATCAGCCGAAATATCGACTTCCACGGGAATTTGAGCCGCCGTAATATTCGCGTCAACTTTAACTGGAACAAAAACTTCAGCCGGAATTTCGACTTCCTCAACGAGAGAAATATTTTGAGGAATTTCAACGTCGATTTGAACCGGCACAGTTTCAGCGGGAATTTGTTCCGCGGGTAAATTTTCAGCGGACTGTTGCTGATTCTGCAAATTTTCAGTGGGAACTTGTTCCGCGGGTAAATTTTCCGTCGGCGAATTTTCTGCCGTTACATTTTCCGTTGGCGCTTGTTCTGCTGGTACTTGCTCTGCGGAAGTATCGGCTTTATCGGGTTGAGGATTTATTTGTTGCGGCGCGTCCTGCGCTTGAGTTTCCTGTCCTTGAGGCGGCGTCTTTGCAGCGACGTCCGTTGAATCGGGTTTAACGGTTTCTTTGACAGTGGCTGGTTCGTTGTCCGGCAATTCTTTTGCGCGCGGTGCTGGCTGACTTTGCCGATTTATTTGGTTATTGGCTTTGTTCAGCGCGGAATTGAAATCGCTGGTGCTTGAATGCCTTGACGAATAGCTATGTTGCGAGCCCCTGTAAGATCTTGCTTGTGCGTTCCCCGATTTTGACGATTGAGTTATATCTATCGAGATTATATTTGTGTTCGCGTTTGCCATAACTGCCTCTCCTTTCTAAAAGAGTATCGATATTTTTCACGGGGCGGTTAAATTTTTTGGCGCGCGCCCGACGGATATTCGCGGCGATTTTTTTGTGTACTAATTTTTTGTAACCTGTTATAATGATTAAAATTTTTGTGAAGGAGTGATAAATTTGTTTGGCTTTCTGAAAAGGTTTTTTGGCGACAACAACGACAAAGAAATCAAGCGTATGCAGAAAATCGTTGACAAGATTAACGCGCTTGAATCGTCTTTGCAAAGTTATACAGACGACAAACTCACCGGTTCGACTGAAAAATTTCGTGAGCGGCTTCGTAATGGCGAAACTTTAAATGATATTTTGCCCGAAGCTTTTGCTGTGACTCGTGAAGCCTCGCGCAGAGTTTTAGGAATGCGGCACTTTGACGTTCAGCTAATCGGCGGAATTTGCCTACACGAAGGTAAAATTGCCGAAATGAAAACCGGTGAAGGTAAAACGTTGGTTGCGACTTTGCCGGTTTATCTTAACGCGCTGGAAGGTAAAGGCGTGCATATGGTCACGGTTAACGATTATCTTGCAAAGCGCGACAGTGAATGGATGGGGCAGCTGTACAGTTTTTTGGGCTTGACGGTCGGCTTGATTGTTCACGATATGGATTTTCCGGAGCGTAAATATTCTTACGGCTGCGACGTGACTTTTGGCACGAATAACGAATTTGGCTTTGATTATCTGCGCGACAATATGGTTATTCACCAGGAGCAAATGGTTCAGCGCGATTTGCATTACGCTATCGTCGATGAAGTTGACTCGATTTTGATTGACGAGGCGCGGACGCCGCTGATAATTTCCGGACCTGGCGCTAAATCAACCGATATGTACGCTATAATGGCTCGCGCTGTGGCAAATCTGCGCGAAGGCGAAGATTACACTGTGGACGAAAAACAAAAAACGGTTTCGCCGAAAGATGAAGTTATTCCCAAAATTGAGCAGCGCCTTGGAATAAATAATTTGTACGCGCCGGAAAATATTGAACTGTCGCACTGTTTCACGGCGGCTTTACGTGCTAAGGCGCTTATGAAACGCGACCGCGATTATGTTGTGCGCGACGACGAAATCATCATTGTTGACGAGTTTACAGGGCGTTTAATGACGGGGCGGCGCTATTCTGACGGTTTGCACCAAGCTATCGAAGCTAAGGAAGGCGTGAAAATTCGCCGCGAATCTCAAACGCTGGCTACGATAACTTTTCAAAATTATTTTCGTATGTACAGCAAACTCGCCGGTATGACGGGCACGGCTAAGACTGAAGAAGATGAATTTCTCAAAATCTACAAATTGCCGGTTATCGTCGTTCCTACGAATAAGCCAGTTCAGCGCATTGACCATCCCGATGTCATTTATAAAAATAAACGCGCCAAATATCGCGCAGTCGGTGCGGCTGTCGAAGAAATTCACGCGAAAGGGCAGCCGGTTTTAATCGGCACAACTTCAATCACGCAGTCCGAAGAATTGAGTATGATTTTGAAAAAGCGCGGCATTCCGCACAGCGTTTTAAATGCTAAGTTTCACGAAAAAGAAGCTGAAATTGTTGCTGACGCGGGGCAAAAAAACGCCGTGACAATCGCGACGAATATGGCGGGGCGCGGCACTGATATTAAACTTGGTGAGGGCGTTCCGGAATTGGGCGGCTTGTTTATAATCGGCACTGAGCGCCACGAATCGCGCAGAATTGATAATCAGTTGCGCGGGCGTTCCGGTCGTCAAGGCGACCCTGGCGCGTCCAGATTTTATCTTTCGCTGGAAGATGATTTAATGCGGCTGTTTGCCTCTGATAACGTTGCTAAGATTATGGATAAGCTTGGTATGGAAGAAGATGAGCCGATTGAACATTCGCTGATAACAAAATCGATTGAGCACGCGCAGAAAAAAGTTGAGGCGCGCAATTTCGACATTCGCAAGCACGTTCTTGAATATGATGATGTTATGAATCAGCAGCGCGAAATTATTTACGGCGAGCGCAAAAAAATTCTCAACGGCGATAATCTGCGCGAAAATATTGTCGGTATGGTTAATCACATTATCAAGGAAGAAATGAATCAATACGCCAATGAAAAACTTTATCCGGAAGAATGGCAGCTTGAGGAACTGATTAAAGACGCGGAAAAAATTTATGCCGCGCCCGGGCAGTTGCAACTTTCTGAGTTGGAAAATATGAGCCGCGACGAACTCAAAGAATTTCTTGAAAAAGTTGCCGCCGATAATTACCGCAAGCGCGAAGAAATGTTTGGTGAGCAAAATATGCGCGAGCTGGAGCGCGTTATAATGTTGCGCGTGGTTGATAACAAATGGATGGAACATCTCGACCATATGGATATGCTCCGCGAAGGTATCAGCCTGCGTGCGTACGGGCAGAGAAACCCGCTTGCCGAATATAAAATTGAAGCGCTGACTATGTTTCAAGAAATGGAAGCGGCGATTCAAGATCAAATTGCGTCGCTGATTTATCACGTGGCGATTGTCGCGCAGGAGGAACAGCAAGTTCAAGACAGGTTGCGGACTGCGCAGGCGTCCCACGGCGATGAAGTTAGCCCCGCTGAATCTAAAAAGATGGTAAAAAAGTTGGGCGCAATGACCCTTGTCCGTGCGGCAGCGGCAAAAAATATAAAAATTGTTGCGGGCGTGGAAAATAAGGGATTAGGGACAAGAGTTTTTCCTTTTCCCTTACCCCTCGCCCCTTTCCACTAAAATAAGGATGTGATTAAATGCTTGAAGATAAAAAATTGGAGCTTAATGCTCTGCGCGAAAAATTGAGCGAAATGGGGGATTCACTTTGACATCGCCAACAAGGAAGAGAAAATCGCCGAGTTGGAATACAAAATGGGTGAGCCGACTTTTTGGGACAATCCC
>CAJOIB010000058.1 GCA_905234705.1 uncultured Selenomonadaceae bacterium
AATTTCGTATTGGCTGAAACTTTTTTATAAATATCGCTCACTGCGCCGACGATCTTGCCAATTTCCGCAGAATCAAAGTCTACATTCGGCACAGAAACACTTAATCCGGTTTTATCAAAAATCGTGGAGATAATTTCTTCGCTCAATGTAGCTTTAAAATCGCTCAAAGTCATTTCGAATTTCACCGGCGCATTTTTCATAAATTCTCGCAACATAATTTCACCCCATTTAATTCAACTGCCTTTGCAATTCCACTGTAAACTTAGTACCAACGCCCAATTCGGATTCTACAGAAATTTTACCTTTGTGAAGGCGCAAAATCTCCGTCGCGATTGATAAGCCTAAGCCATTGCCGCCCATTTCACGCGAACGCGCCTTGTCAACCCTGTAAAATCGCTCGAAAATTTTATCTTGATCTTCCGGCGCAATTCCAATGCCACTGTCTTGCACTGAAAAAATCGCTTGATTTTCCGCCGCGCTCTCCAAATTCACCCAAACACTTCCGCCGCGCGCCGTGTACTTAATCGCATTGTCAACAAAAATCAAAATCAGCTGCTTAATTTTCTCTTCGTCGCCGGTAATGTTCATTTTCCGGAAACCCACGCCCAACAGCGTAACGCCTTTCTTTTCGGCTAACGGCGTCATCATTCGCACGTTTTGCTCCAAAAGTCTGCCAAGGTCAATTTTCTGCAATTTCAATTTCAGCGCGTCATTATCACTGCGCGCCACAAATAATAAATCGCCCACCAGCTTTGACATCTTCTTGACTTCGTCTTTAACGTCGTTGATAACTTCGCGCAGGAGCGGATTTTGAATCGACGGGTCGGATAAAAGCAATTCGGTTGAAGTTAAAACTACTGCTAACGGCGTTCTCAATTCGTGCGAGGCGTCCGCCGCAAATTGTTTCTGCTTTTCGTACGCCTCTTTGAGCGGAATCATCGCCCAGCCCGCCATTGTATAACCAATCGCCGTGGAAATTGCCAGCGCCAAAATGCCAAGAGCCGTCAGCAGAAATGTAAATTTTTGTAAGCCGGAATACAGCGCCGTTACGTCTTTGCCTACGTAAACTGTTTGTTCGACATCGCCCGCCAGAATTTTTTTCGACGTCATCATAATATTCGTCATTCGTCCGGTTTCATTCTGATAGCTGAAAACTTTGGTTGCGCCGTTAGTCAAATGCTCCGGAGTCATAAAATCGACTATAAACGGCTCGACGCGAAACGACGCCCGCACAAATTCAACCAGCTGCCCGTATTCGTCAAAAATATAAAAAAATAATCGGTCGTTAGTATTTCTGTAATAGCGGTTTTCGTCAATAGTGGCGTTTGGGTGCTGAATTTTAAAAGCCTGCGCCTCAGCAATTCCCGCCGCCGCGTCCGAAAGTTCCCGCTCTTGTTCAGAAGACATCGACCATTGCATTGAAATTCTTACCACCACAATCAGCACGATTAAAAATACGCACATTATCACCGAGTAGACGAGCGTTAAGCGCAAACGGCTGCTCCGGAACATTTTCACGCGTTTAAGCCTCCAGCCGGTATCCTATACCGCGAACCGTTTTTATCGAAATATTGCCGTCAACTTCGTTTAATTTTTTGCGCAGAATTTTCATATACGAATCGATATTGTTTGAAGTGATATCGCGCTCAATGCCCCAAATCCTGTCAAGAATAATTTCCCGCGGCACAACTACACCCAAATTCTGTGAAAGTAAATCGAATAGCTGAAATTCACGCGGCGAAAGTTGAATGACTTGATTTTTTTTCTTTAAAACCTTGGTCGTACGATTGAGCGTAAAATCTCCGACTTCAACAATTTCCTGCTGAATTTTTTGACTGCTGCGGCGGCTAAGTGCGCGCAACCTTGCAAGCAGTTCATCAAATTCAAACGGCTTGACAAGATAATCGTCCGCGCCCGCGTCTAAACCGGTAACTCTGTCTTCAAGCGAATCTTTTGCAGTTAACATCAAAATCGCCTTTTCGTAACCGGCGTCGCGCAGTGAGCGGCAAGCGTCCAGCCCCGACACATTCGGCATCATCCAATCCAATATCAAAATATCGTATTCGGAGTACATCGCGTATTCGTAAATGTCAGCGCCGTTGGTTATCCATTCAACCTGGATTCGATTTTGCATCAGCATATACGCTATCAATTTGCCGAGTTTTTTATCGTCCTCAGCCAATAATACTCGCGTCATTTTTATTCCTCCTTGGATTAAATTTATTCATAGCTTTATTAATACCTTCGCGAAAAATACAAATTACAGCCGGAACAAGATTTTCGATAGCGGCGGAAATTTTATCCTTGTCCTGCGCGAAAAATGGGCTAAGTACGTGCGAATTGACAGCCCAATTTTCCGGCGGACGCCCAATGCCAATCCGAACGCGCGGAAATTTTTCTTCGCCGCCCAAATGCTGAATAATCGATTCAACGCCCCTGTGACCGCCGCTTGAACCTTTCGGGCGAAGTCTTATCGTACCAATCGGCAAATCCATATCGTCGTGCGCCACGATTAAATTTTCAGCGTCGATTTTATAAAAATTAACAATCGGAGCAACAGCCTCGCCACTCAAATTCATAAAAGTTTGCGGCTTGACTATCAAAATTTTTTCGCCGTCAAGAAAAGTTTCAGCAACCAGCGCATTGAAATTCGCCCGCCAATCGCCCGCGCTCAATTCTTCAGCAATTTTATCAGCCAACATAAAACCAACATTGTGCTTAGTATTCGCATATTCGGCGGTCGGGTTGCCCAATCCAACAAAAATTTTCATAGCGTCACCTATAGCAATATTCCAGCAACGATTTGGAAAATGCCCAGCACAAAGCGCTGAAGCGGCACGAATACCCAATCAAGTATCGGCGTCATGATTATCAACAGGAATATGAACATGCTGTACCGTTCAATAAATTCGTATCTCTGCGCGAGTTCGTACGGCAAAATTTGTTTGAGTATGTGCGAACCGTCAAGCGGCGGTATCGGCAGCAAATTGAAAATGCCGAAGTTTACGTTGATAACCATAATGAAATTCAGCACCAGTTTCATACCGTCGGACATTGGCACGCCGAATTTCACCATAAAAATCAGCACCAGCAGCGTTAAAAATGCGACAAGGAAATTTGACGCCGGTCCGGCTAACGATACTAAAATATCGTCGCGTTTTGGGTTGCTGAAATTGTACGGGTTTATCTGTACCGGCTTTGCCCAGCCGAAATGCGCCACTAACAGGAATAGCAAGCCGAACGGGTCAATGTGCGCCATTGGGTTTAACGTGAGCCGTCCTTGCATTTTTGGCGTAAAATCGCCCAGCGCGTAAGCCACCCGCGCGTGCGCCCATTCGTGAACTACCATCGCTATTATTATGCCTGGCAAGCTGGTTATCGCTCGCATTAGAAAATTTTCAAACATTAATTCGCCTCCAATTAATTTCTCCAGGCTACGTCGTGCCCTTCAACGTACAATCTGATTTTTGACAGGTTAAAAATATCCAGCCCGAACCAAGTTTCCTGAGTAAAATCGTCATAGTTCACGCCAATATTGAAATAGCGCAATCTGGGGCGCGGCGTAAATTGCTTAGGATTTATAACCAGTGTAACAGATTCACCGTCGCGCAGGAAATTTGCGCTTTGCATAATCCATTCTTCGGGCTCGTCAGTCGGCGAAAGGTAAATCTGCGTGATAGTTTTGCCGGTTTGATTGATGATTGTAAGGTCGGTGCTTGCAAACGCCACTGAATTTAACGCGACCAAGATTAACGCCGCCAAGAAAATTTTTTTAATCATTTGCAATTTGTTTCTCCAGCATTAAAATTGAAATAATCGTTTTGGAGTCAATGATTTTGCCGGTTTCAACGAGTTTCACGGCGTCAGCAAGCGGCATTTTCACAGTATTAATAAATTCGTCGTCGTCGGGATGTTTTTTGCCAGGCGTCAAACCGGTTGCGGCGTAAAGGTGAATATACTCGTTGGTAAAGCCGACCGTCGTTGCAATGGTTGTAAGTTTCCACATTTTTTTTGCAGTGTAACCGGTTTCTTCAGAAAGTTCGCGTTCGGCGCAAAGTACCGGATCTTCGTCGGGCGCGTCGAGTTTTCCGGCGGGAACTTCGAGCGTGACCTGCGCGACCGGATAACGATATTGCTTGACCAAAATAATCTGATTATCGGGCAACAGCGGAATCACGGCTGAAGCGCCAGGGTGTTTAATCCATTCGCGGACGGATTTATGACCGTTGGGAAGTTCGACGTCATCTTTGAAAACGTGAAGAAGTACGCCGTCAAAAACTTTTTCGCTGGAAATTTTTTTCTCGACCAAATTTTTATCGTCATTGTCAATCGTTGCCATTTACAAATTCCCCCACAAATATTTTCTGAAATTATATCACATTCAGCCGATAAAAAAAGCCCCCGCCTTAGCAAGAGCCACAAGTTTAAATTATTTTTTACCGGTAGAGCCGCGCTTTGTAAGCGGAATGCCTTTCGCGCAGAGCGGGCAGTTTTCCGGCTCATAAGTTTCAACGTTCATATGCAAGAGCGCAAAACTCGGCACGCCGCCAAAATCAGCTTTACCGCCCGACCTGTCAACCAACATTGAAACCGCAACCGGTACGCCGCCAAATTCCTTAACAACGTCGATAACTTCACGAACTGAGCCGCCCGTCGTCACAACGTCCTCAACAATCAAAACGCGTTCGCCTTCGTGCAATGTAAAGCCGCGCCGAAATGTCATTTTGCCGTCAACGCGCTCAGTGAAAATCGCCCGCGTCCCTAAGGCTTTGCCGGTTTCGTGCGCCAAAATTATTCCGCCAGTTACCGGTCCAACAACCGTCTCAATTTTCGCGTCCTTGAAATGTTCAGCCATCGCTTGACAAAGTTTCTCAGTATATTTCGGGTGCTGGAGTACATTGAATTTTTCCACATAATGCGGCGAGTGTTTCCCCGACGTCAATTTGAAATGCCCGCTCATAATTGCATTGGTTTCGACGAGCATATCGTAAACTTCTTGTTCAGTCATAATTTATACCTCGCTAATTTCGGCTAAGATTTTTTCAGTGGCAAGTTTTGGATTGTCGGCGGCGCGAATCGGTCTGCCAACAACCAAATAATTTGCGCCATTTTTAATAGCGGCGGCGGGCGTCGAAATGCGGCTTTGATCGTTAATATCGCTGCCTGCCGGACGAATCCCAGGCGTCACGATTAAAAATTTTTCACCGCAATTTTCGCGAATAAGTTTAGCCTCTTGCGGCGACGCCACTACTCCGTCAAGTCCGGCGTCCTGCGCGATTTTCGCAAAACTTACAACTTGCTCAGAAATGTTTTGCGCCCCGTACCATTCAGCTTGATTTATGCTCGTCAAAATCGTTATCGCAATTAATTTCGGTTTCGCAATTTCCATTTTCGCCGATTCTTCGCGCAGAGCTTCAGCCGCCGTTTTCATCATAGTAAAGCCGCCCGCCGCGTGCACATTCAAAATATCCGCGCCCAATTTCATCAGCGAACACAAGCCGCCCGCTACCGTATTTGGTATATCGTGCAATTTCAAGTCCAGGAAAATTTTTTTGTTTTGAGACTTCAGCCAATCGACAACTTCAGCGCCCACGCTGTAAAAAAGTTCCATTCCAACTTTGTAAAAAACCACGCTGTCGCCCAAATCTTTCACCAAATTTTTCACGTCCGCCAATTTGTGAAAATCCAGCGCCACTATCAATCTTTCGTCAGCCATAAAATTCACCGCCTACTTGGTCGCTACAAAATTTTCAAGATACAATTCCGCCACTCTGTAACAATCGTCAATGTAACTTTCGCCCAATTTTTTAATCAAATAATAGCCGCTAATCGCAGAAATCGCCCAGCCCGCTATCGGCACGTACTTAACAACTTCCTTGCTGACAAAACGCGCGCCGACCTTTTCAATCAGCTTGGTAACACCGGCTTTGCTGACATAATTGAACACAGTTTTCACCGCGGGCGTCAAAATTTCGTACTTCGCCAGCGCGCCTTGCACTTCTTCATTAATGCCAAAAGTTTTGCGAATCTCATAAAACATATCGGTAATAACGCCTAAATCCACCGCCACGTCAACGCCAGGAATCGGATTAATCGCATTCGCCGCGCCGCCGTACGCATAATAATTCAAGTGGTCAAGGCAAATCTGTTTCTTGTTGTCCAAATCTTGATGCGTCGTCGCCTTAAATTCAAAAATCAGCTTAGACTTTTTCACGCGCGGCAAATCGGATTTGAAAATATCTTGCTTAAGTTCCTCAATGCCGGTATTTTTTCTGCAACTCGTGAAGTAAATTTTCTCAGAAAAACTTTTCATTTTGCTGGAAACGTCCTGCGCGATTTCCGTCTGCAACTGCTCCAAATTTTTAAAATCGTCCCAAATCTGATCTTCCTTGTTGCGAACTATAAAAAATGGGTGATCCCGTTCGTCACGCCAGCGCTTGAGATTATCGAATAAAACCGCGTCCGAATCGTGCAATTTCCCGTCGAACACAAACAAATACAAATCGTACTGCTCCGGCTGAAATTTCTTAAGCCACTGCTCAATCGGAAACATACTCGTACCGTAGCCTGGTAAGTCAACAATCGTCAAGTTGTTGTCAAGTTTACGCTCCTGCACTTCAACCGTTGTGTCAGTTTGAACGCCGACTTCAAAAATTTCGCGCCCAATAAGTTTGTTAATCAAGCTGGATTTACCCGCGCCAGGTTGCCCAATCAGCGCAATCGTTACAGAAACTTCACGCTCGCGCGTTTTTTCTTCATAATCGCGCTTCAAATCTTCAGCCAAACTCATAAAACATTCCCCCTAATTTTTAGCGGCTAAAAGCGGTATCTCATTTTCAAATTCAGAAATTTTTTCGCTAATCAATTTTTCCATAACGCCGTCCGCGAATTTAAAGCAATCTTCGCTGTAACTTTTGCCCGCGTAATCCGCCATTTTGTAACCAATCGCTGCCGCCGCCGCTTGCCCGACCAACGGAATATATTTCGCCACGCTCTTAACCATCTGCCGTCCCGCAAAATTTTTCAGCAAAATTGCAATGCCTTCTTTCGTCAGCAACTCCAGCAGTTTTTTAGCTATCGGCAAAGCGTAATATTTCATATCGCCTTCCTCAATGTCGTAGCATTTGCGAATATCGGCGAACATTTTAAAATAAATTCCCAAATCCACCGCAACGTCAGCGCCCAAAATCGGATTTAAGCCGTTGACGCCCGCGATTTTATTGTACGTCGAAATTTCAGATTCTGCGCGAGAGGCGGCGGCAGTCAAATATTCGTTTTTGGCGTTAATGTAAGCCGTGCGAAGTTTCGTCTGCCACAGCGTTTTAAAATCGGTTGCGACAAGAGCCGCGCGCAATTCGTCAATGCCGGTTTTATATCGCCCGCAATCCACGAAAAACAATTCGCCCACGTCAAGCCCGCTAGTTTTGGCGAAAATATCTGCGCGAATTTTATTTTTATCAGCGTCGGTTTCAATATCAGTGCAGTGGTTTCTCACCAAAAAAATCGGACGGCGGCGCTCGGCGTTGTAATTTTTAAGTTCAGTGAAAAGGCGGCTGTCTTCTTCATGCAATTTCCCGCGAAATACAAAAATGTAAACGTCGTACTTTTGCGGCTGAAATTTATCGCGCCAATCGTCGAACTTGAACATTTTCGTACCGTACCCAGGCAAATCGACGATTTTTTGAAAATGGTATTCGTATTCATTAGCCTCGGTTGTGACGTCGGTAGTTTGACCGGTTTCAGCAACGCGCTTGCCGAGCAGATTATTAATCAAGCTGGATTTACCCGCGCCAGGCTGCCCAACCACCGCGATTCGTGCGTAAGCGCCTTCGTTGGTTTTAATTTTGTCCAAAATGCTGTTGAATCTATCTTTCAGTGCCATTTAAATTTTCACCTTGCCAATAATGTCGCGCAGATTTAAATCGCGGCTCGCTAAATAATTTTCAAGCCCGTTAGCAATTTCCATAGTGACCGCCGGATTAGCAAAATTCGCCGTGCCAACCGCAACCGCCGCCGCGCCCGCTAAGAAAAATTCAATCGCATCAGCCGCCGTGCGAATGCCGCCCATTCCAATTATCGGAACTTTGACAGCCTGCGCGACTTGATAAACCATACGCACAGCAACCGGTTTGACAGCGCCGCCGCTAAGCCCGCCCGTGATATTCCCAAGCGTCGGCTTCCACGTGTGAATATTAATTTCCATACCCATAAGCGTATTAATCAGCGAAATGCAATCCGCGCCCGCACTTTCGACAGCCCGCGCAATTTCGGTAATGTCGGTAACATTCGGGCTGAGTTTCACGATAACCGGCTTGCTGGTAAATTTTTTCGCAGTCGAAGTAACCGCCGCCGCCGCCTTTGGATTCGTGCCGAAAATTATCCCGCCGTCTTTTACATTCGGGCAAGAAATATTCAGCTCAATCGCCGCGACGCCTTCCACGTCCAAAAGTTTCGCCAATTCGCCGTAATCTTCAACACTGTTGCCGCTGATATTGACAATGACATTCATTTTGTTTTTAATGCGCGGCAAAATCTCAGTCAAAAATTTCTCGACGCCTGGATTTTCTAAGCCAATGCAATTCAGCATACCCGCCGGAGTTTCGGTAATTCGCACGCCCTTATTTCCCGCGCGCGGCTTCAAAGTAATGCATTTCACCATAACGCCGCCGAGTTTTTCAAGGTCGACAAAATCAGTAAACTCTTCGCCAAATCCAAAAGTCCCCGACGCCGCTAAAATTGGCGTATTCATCTTTATGCCGCAAATTTCGGTTTTCAGTTGCTCATTCATAAAAAACCTCCCGCGCGTCGAAAATCGGTCCGTCCTTGCAAACTTTTTTTCTGCCGCTTGCAGTGTCAATCGAACAACTAAGGCACGCACCCAGCCCGCACGCCATACGCCGCTCAAGTGAAACATAGCACGGCAAATTATTTTCCACAGCAATTTTGTAAACACCGCGCATCATAATTTCCGGTCCGCACGTGTAAAGCGCCGCGTAATCTTCATATTCAAGCACTTCGGGCAAAAGGCTCGTCACGAATCCGCGACTGCCTAAACTGCCGTCGTCCGTCGTTATGTAAATTTTATCAACTTCTGCGCGAAATTCTTTAATCCAAAAATCGACTTCGCCTTTATTTCTGCCGCCAATTAGCACGTCAACCGCGTCAATTTTTTCAGCCACGCTCAACAGCGGCGCAAGCCCCATACCGCCGCCGATTAACAAAATGCGCCCATTAATATTCGTGTCAAAGCCGTTGCCCAATGCGCCCAAAATATTCAAATGCTCGCCTGTTTCTTTTGTGGACAAAAATTCAGTGCCCTTGCCGATAACGCGGTAAAAAATTTTAACCACGCCATTTTTGGCAGAGGCGATACCAAGCGGGCGGCGCAATGTAAATTCGTCCGAAATTTTGACTTGGACAAATTGACCGGCTTTGGCGATTTGCGAAAGTTCCGGCGCGTTAATTTCCAGTTTGAAAATATTTGCCGATACTTCGGCGTTTGAAATTATTTCTGTGTCAAAAATTTTAAGCATTGTCATTCGCCGCCGGTTTACGTCTAGGATTTACGCGTTTAAATTGGCGCATTTCTTCTTCAGTGAGTTCGGGAAATTCTTCATCAAAAACGATAGGACGATTTTTAAGGGCTTGGATTCTTGCAATTTGTTCGGGC
>CAJOIB010000059.1 GCA_905234705.1 uncultured Selenomonadaceae bacterium
TTCATCGGCAACAATCCTGCACAAGTCGGTGATATGGTTTGGACTGACGGCAGAGTTATTTTTGGGCACACGCCGATTAGAGGGACGCCCCTAATGTTTGCCGACGAACCCAAAATTCCTGTGCTCGGCGATGATTGGCGCGGCTATGTAAAATCTACCGGCAAATTCAGGGGATGCGATATTGCTGATGACGCTTGGATTGTCAACAACGACAAATATTTTTATCACGGAGCGGAAGATTCGGCAAAATTGCTTGACGCCGAAATTACCGCTGAAGGCGAATTAATCACTGTGACTGACGGCTTTTATCGAAAAAATCAGTACGTAACCTACACAAATCATTTAGCTATTTGTTGGTATCAGTTTCTCTCAAAATACGAAATCGGCGACCGCCCTAATAATTTTCATTACTCCATTTTAAGTAATATCAAGACCTATAACGGCGAAGAAATTGAATTAGGCGTTGACGAAGACGACGAAGATACTGACGTCGTTTTTTATAAAGACGGCGAAAAATTTAATCAGCTGAATCTGAAACAATTTGCCGACGAAGCTGAAAATCTTGCTCTTGAAGTCAAGGATAAGATTATGGTTAAATCGGAAGAAAATCTTCAAGCCGCACGCGCTGATATTCAAAGAAAAAATATTCCTACCACTCAAATTATAAATTTCTATAGACAGCCAGCCCCGCCAGATGATTTTATCGCTTCGACTTATGCTAGAGTTGCTATGTTGAAAATACAACCAAATGGTGATTGGGACGCCGTTATTACTGCTTCATCCTACGGTTATTGTTTCCCTTATATGACCTTCGACGGCTCGATTTTTCATATGTCTTTTCCAGATAACGAAGATAAAACTTTTAGCGATGATTTAATTTCTTGCCTTAATCTTTTTGAAAATATTGTTTTTGAGAAAAATACTTTGCCTTTCACGCCCAATATTGAAAAATACCCCAAGTTTGAGGGCGACAAAAAAGAAGGCGGCAACTATACCGACGATTACAAAAGATACATTCTTAAGAAAATCGCTTATTATATACCGCTAGCGCGTTTTAAACATAAAGCGTGGTTTTGTATGCCTTTCAGCGCTTTTGTTATTTTGCGAGTTCACAACGGCGAAATTTCCGATACGATATACTCAAACAGCGGCGGTGGCACTGATAATTTTTGGTTTAGAACAATGTCTTGGACTGAAACCAGCGGCGCTTATACTTCTGGTTTGTACACTTCAGATTTCGTTATTGACAATGATGAAGAAGAAAACGATTGGGAATTTCCGCTTGACGACGAATATTATTTTTCGGCTGAAGGTTTGAAACTCAAAACGATTTACGACAATTCTGATACCACAGTTGTTGACATTCCAGAAGAAGCAAGCGCCGCTCTACGTGAAAATTTTTATGAAGCCTATTATGTTTATCCTTTTCACGCAATACAAGTTAAAGATAAGAATGTCGAAAATATATACGAAGAGCAAGCTGACTCTGAATTGTATGTTTTTAACAGCTACAAAAATTTGATAGCCGTACATTACAAATTCGTCGATTCTAAAGGCGATGAAGACGTTTGGTATAAGTATCCTAAAAAGCAAAGTTACGTCCTGTTAAGCGGATGGTTCATAAAATCCGAAGGTACAGACGAATCACAATTTGAAGAAGATTTAAGGATTAATTTTAACTTTACAAAACTGAAAGGCGGGAAATATTTAATCAGCGCGCGGGGCGGTAAGCTAATTAAGTTCGATGATAAAGGCAATATTGAAACAATCGGCGACGATTTGAAAAACTTCAGGCTACGCGAATTAAAACACATAAGCAAGGCTAAAAACAAAGAATAGGCTCTGCTGGCGCGGGGCTTTTTTATTGGGGGTGTTGATTGTGGATTTTCTAACACCAGAATTTTTCAGCGCCGTTGGGTTTCCAGCGGCTATTTGTATCTATACACTGTTCGGCGTCAACAAGACTATGAAGGAATTAACCATTGCCATTAATCAGTTGACGACCGACATTAACAAACGCGAGACCGAACACGCTCACAAATTAGAAAAACTTGAAGATGAAGTTAAGGCGTTAAAGTTTAGAGTGGAGGCGATTAAAAATGCTAGGAGTTGACGTTAGCGAGTGGAATGGAATTGTTAATTGGCAGACGATGAAAGCCGCAGGAATAGATTTTGCGATATGTCGGTCGAGTTACGGCAAAAAGCATTTTGACGAGACTTTTCAACGCAATGTAGAGCAAGCACATCGCGCAGGGCTGATTTGTGGGGCGTATCATTACAGCTACGCAATGACGCCGGACGACGCTCGCGCAGAGGCTGATTATTGCAAGTGGGTTATCGAAGGTTCGGGCGTGATGCTAGAGTTGCCGGTGTTTTTCGACATTGAAGACGGCGACAACTACAAATACACACACGGCTTTGACTTCAGCCGCCGTAATGTCACTAATATCTGCAGAGCGTTTCTTGACCGAATCAAACCGCTAAATGCTGGCGTTTATGCGTCGCTAAGTTGGATTGAAGATTTAATTGACTGGCGAAGTTTGAATTGCCCCATTTGGAACGCGCAGTACTACAAGCGGGATTTTTTTCAAGGCTATATGTGGCAGTACACCGACGCCTTGAAAATTGGCGGCAAACAATTTGACGGTAATATTTTGTACGACGAAATCGACAAACCGCAAAGTGTATGATTATAACACGCAAGACAGCACGGCAAAGGCTTAAATTGGCAACGCGCGCTGAATACGAAGCATTAATTTTCGCCGCTAAATTAACTCCGACGCAGGAGCAGATTATTAACCTGCGTATACTTCACAACTTGCCGATTTGCGAAATTGCTTTTAGGCTGAATTGCTGTGAATCCATTATTCGCCGAAGGTTAGCCGAAATCTACGACCGAATATCTAATTTGTAGCTTTTTCGTAGCGTTTTTTTGTTGCCGATTATGTTATTCTGCGCTTATGAGTTATGTTTATTTCAATCCAAATCCTTCAGGCAAGCGCGTTGGTGATTGTGTTATTCGCGCCATCAGCAAGCTTACGGGGCAGGATTGGCGAAGTACATATCTTGCGGTTGCTATGACAGGATACGAACTTTTTGATATGCCGTCCAGCAATAATATTTGGGCGACGTATCTTAGGCGGCTCGGCTATCGCCGCTTTGTCATTTCCGATACCTGCCCAGATTGTTACACTGTCAAAGATTTTTGCCTTGATAATTCTGTTGGTGAATATCTGCTCGCGACTGGTACGCACGTTGTGACAGTTGTTGACGGTGATTATTTTGACGCTTGGGACAGCGGCGCTGAAGTGCCTATCTATTGTTGGACTAAGGAGTTTGATTAATGGCTAATTTATTCGGCGGTTATTCGCCGCCACAGCAACAATTTTTTCAGTATCAGCAACAGCCACAGAATAACAGTGTGATGGTTGTTACTGTACAGGGCGAAGCGGGCGCGCGCGTTTATCCTGTCGCCGCCGGTAATACTGTTTTGCTCATTGATTTTGACGCTAAAAAGTTTTGGCTGAAGTCCACCGATTTAAACGGTATGCCTTCTAGGTTCGTTGCTTTTAACTTCACGGAAGAAATTAAACAATCTGCCGACAGTGGCAACTTCATTTCACGGACTGAATTTAACGAACTGAAACAAAGCATAGATACCCAATTTAAACAACTGCTTGATACTATCAGGGGAGGCGGCGGGAATGTTGCAACAACTTCAACAGTTAATGCAGAATCCTCAAATGTTCCAGCAACAATTTAAATCTTTCGCGCAGGGGTTAGGGAATGTTAATCCTCAGCAAATGGTACATAATCTATTGAATAGCGGGAAAATGACGCAGGCGCAGTTTGAGCAGTATCGTAGTATTGCAGATAGGTTGACTGGCAAGCGTTTTTTTTAGAAAGGATGATATACAATGAAATTTGGCGAAGTTGAAATTATCGAACAGCAAGAGTTAACTGCAATGCCACAGGAAGCTGCAAGTGCGTGGACTGGCGCAATGGGCGACATTGTCGGAGCTCAGTACAAACCTGTTGCCTATATCGGCGGTCAACCTGTTAAGGGTGTCAATCACATTTTCATTGCACAGCAAACTTTAATTCTTGCAAAGCCGGAGCGCCATATAGTACTTGTGACGATTAACGAGTTTGACGGCAATTTTAATACTGTCTGCATCGAGCGCATTATTTAAGGGGTGCTGACAATGGATATGGGAAATGGAATGACGCCTGCCGATTTTGCGGCTGTTATGGGAAACGGCAATAATCACGGCGGATTTGGATATGACGGATTCGGAAATGGCTCTGCTTGGTGGATTATAATTTTGTTCCTGTTTGCTATGAATGGCGGCTGGGGTAATGGCGGTTATCGTGGCGGCAACGGCGGCGGCGGTAATGATATTCCGTACATCGTCAACAACACTCAAAACGATATTCAGCGCGGATTTAATCAGCAAGCTACTCAAAGTGCTATTGCCGCCTTACAAGCGCAAGTTGGTAACGGCTTTGCTGATTCTGCCGTTGCTCAATGTCAAGGCAACGCTAATATCACTGCCGCTATTACCAACGGGCAATATGCAACCGCTCAAGCTATTACAGGCGCAAAAGATACGATTAACGGCACTCTTAATGCTAATCAGATTGCTAACTATCAAGGCTTAAATCAGCTTGCTATGTCATTACAACAGTGCTTAAAGAAAGGTATTCAAGCAGTTAAGAATATCTTCCACTTTGAAGGAAACTTCACAGTAGGCACTTGCGCGGCGTAATCCGCGCTGGCAATCGGGTGAACTGCTGGAAAATCTAAATTTGCATTGACTTTCGCTATAATTTAATGTAAAATTCAGGTAAAAATAGCGAGGGTGGATTATATGTATTATGTATATGAATGGTTCATTGTCGATACAGGCGAAATAATATATGTTGGTAAAGGCAAAGGAAATCGCTATAAAGTCAGAAGTCAACGTAATACATTTTTAACAGATATGTTAAAATGCCATAATTGCGACAGTAGAATTGTTAAAAAATTTGAAACAGAAAAGGAAGCGTTTGAATACGAGTTTGATTATATTCGAGAATTAAAGGCAAAAGGCGAATGTGTCTGTAATATTTACAACGGCGGCGCAGGTGGTTCGGGAGAATTTTGGACAGAAGAACTTAGAAAAGATTATTCTGAAAAAAACGTTATGAAATCCGAACATCAACGTAAAAGAATGTCAGAAAAAAATCCCATGAAAAATCCGCAAACGGCGGAGCGAGTAAATTCGCAAAAGAGAAAGGCTGTAATTATAGGCGATAGGTTATTTGATTCTGTAAAAGACGCAATGGTAGCTTACAATGTATGTTATGATACTATAGCTAGATGGTGCAAAAAAGGAATCAATATGCTTGGACAACAATGCAGATTTGCCGACAGTGAACAGGTAATTTTTTCTGACATTAGATACAATAAAGGTAGCTGTAAAGGTTTGACATATAAAAGTAAGCACTATGAAAGTCAAACAGACTTTGCCAAAGATATAGGGATAAGCATACGTACAGCTACGGCGTGGCTAAAGCGTGGTTTTGACACAAAAGGCAATCCGTGTAGGTACGACGATGATGACAGGGAATTATCCTTCGTTGATAAATACGTTGAGAGAAATAGAAAACGTACAAAAAGGATAATTGTAAATAATATTTCATACCGTTCCTGCGACGACGCAAGCAAAATACTCGGAATACCAAAATCAACATTATATTCATACCTTCAAGGTAAAAAACATAATCCACAATACATTTGCAAATATGACAATCAGCAACCAAGCCGAGTGAATACCGATGAAAGTAACTCGGAAGGCTCAACGACTAACGGGTGAGGACGGTTACCAATAATCCCGACACGAGTGCCCGCCCCCTACCTTTATGGAGGGTGAAGATATAGTCTGAACTCACGAGGAAACCGTGAGATGTATAGGATAAAAAGCCTATACGATAACAAAATGGCTGTGATAATAAAAGTGGAATAGAATCATTACGTTATACAGTTGCAACTGAAGCTTGCGCAGACCGTCAAGCTGTTTCTGACGGCTTGCGTGACGTTATCGCCAATAATACCGCTAATACCAATGCACTCGCGCAGGCTATTAACACCGGTATTCAAGCGATTAAAGATGATTTATGCCAAGACAGGCTTGACGCGGCTAATAGGCAAATCGCACAACTTCAAACACAGCTGAATATGGCGAATCTTGCGGCTAGTCAAACCGCTCAAACCGCGCAACTTATACAAGATAACAACGCACAGACGGCGGCGCTCATTAATCGCATTAGTCCTGCTCCTGTGCCTTCATATTCTGTTCCTAATCCTTATACCGGTTGCTGTGGCAATCAAGGCTATTATGGTTGCGGCTGTGCTGGCTAAGGAGTGGTTAAAATGGCTGAATATAGCAATAACGCACTGCAGACCGTTAATCCAGGCGAAACAGTTATTTTCACTGAATCACCTGTACCTTGCCGACGCGGTTTGGTTCGGCATCGTGACGATACCGGCAATTTCTTATTGGTTGGTTATGTGCCGCGTCAATTCGGTTGCCGTTGCAATCGCCAGAATGAAGCTAATTATCTTATTGACTTCGGCGCGAATATCGCAATACCGACAGGCGGAACTGTTGACGCTATTTCTCTTGCGATAACTATGGACGGCGCAACTTTGCCTGCTAGCACAATGATTGTCACACCAGCGGCTGTCGAAGAATTTTTCAATGTCAGCAGAGCGATTAATGCCGCGGTTTTTGGCGGTTGTTGTGAATCTCTTGCAGTTAGAAATACCAGCGACCAACCTATTTTAGTACAAAACGCAAATATCATTATCAGCCGTCCAGATTTGGCTGTTTCACGTTAAGGGGGCTGAATTATGAGTATCAATAAAATGCTTGAAAAAATTAATGACGCCATCGAAGAAGCTATCAGACCGATAATTGGCAAAGGCGCTAATATGAGCGCGGCTGAGCTTGACGTACTGACTAAGGCTGTTTGTACGATTGAAAAAATCAAGCAGATTGAAAACGGCGAAAGTTATGCTGATTATTCCAGAAACAGCTATGACAGCGGAAGAAATGATAACCATTCGTACGAACGCGGCAGAAGTGCTACCACTGGTAGATATGTCAGCCGTGATGACGGGTATTCTTCGCGCAGATACTATGACGGCGATAATCCCCGCAATGGTCACAGCGGACATTCTATAAAAGACCGTATGATAGCGCAGTTAGAAAAAATGTATGACGAGGCGCAAACCGAACACGAGCGGCAAACCGTTAATGATTGGATTCGACGCCTTGATACCGGCAACTGAGCATTGAAGTTTTCATAAATATATAACTCCTCAAAATAAAAAAGCCCCGTCTCACCAACGGGGTTATTTTTTTATTTCGGTAAATCTTTTGCCTCTAAAATGAGATAAATTGCACTGCGTTTTTGGTCGGCTCTATATCTTGCGTTGCCTTCCACCATATTACTGACCCTAGTAGAATTGTTTTGAATAATCGAATACAGTTTTTTCAATATGGATTCGCGATAATCTTGTTGTTCCATATCGGGATCAAAAACCATAGCCGCCAAACTCCAAACTTCAGATTGCTGCAATAACGCGTAAGTTCTCTCGCTTTTTGTAGGATATTCGAGAGGGTCGGTCGTGACGGTGATACTATTAATATTTCCTGAAGTCTTATCCACGCCTACCGTCATAACTACATTGCTGAAATAGCAGAAAATATTGTCCTTGTAATTTTTAACATTGATATTGCTCATAGACACCGACGGCAAGTCATTTTTTACGACTTCTTCTTCGTAGGCTATCTTGAATTGTTCAAACGTCATACCTAAATCTTTTGGGTGTTCTGCCTCATATTTTCTTATTAAATCTTCATCGACACTGACTGGTTTCTGAAAAAGCGATAGTATAAATGTCATAATTCCGAATACCAAAAATAATATTACTAGAGAAGAAACTACTTTTTTAATATCCGTATTGGTAGGTACTTTAAATTCGTCCTGTGACATATCTATTTCTTTTTGGCGCTGAGACATTTTTT
Source organism: uncultured Selenomonadaceae bacterium (assembly GCA_905234705.1). GTDB lineage: Bacteria > Bacillota > Negativicutes > Selenomonadales > Selenomonadaceae > Quinella. The sequence continues at coordinate 8,076 of CAJOIB010000059.1, forward strand.
TATAAAGGTCGTCTAACACAAATCAATCATCTCCATTGATTGTCCATTCCGTTTTACTTTTTGCACAGCTTACATAAATATTGTCAGATGGTTCATTTAAGCAATACCTTTGTTTACTCTAACGGAATGAGTTACTCGTAATGAATTTAACATTTCCAAAATCACATTTTGCCCGTCTGCCGATAACGAATTAAAATCCTTAACCAATTTAGAAATTGCGTCATTTTCGCCCCCATTAAACCAACCCATTAAATATTCAGGCGTTGTACTGAGTGCTTCGGCAAAGGCTACAATTTTCGACTGCGGTATATCGTTTTCGCCGCTCTCAATTTTATTTACAGATGAGCGAGATTTATACCCCAACTTTTTTGCAAGTTCTTCCTGCGACATTCCGAGTTCCTTGCGCCGCTGACGGATTCGTTGATAAAGTTCTAGCATATTTACGAACCTCCTTTGCCATTTTTTTTGAATTATAGCTGATTGTTTCTGAAACTTCAACAAAAAAATTTATTTTCTCAAAGAAATGTTGACAAAAAAACAACATTATTATATACTGCGCTTGTAGAATGTAAGTCTACAAAGGAGGTGTTTCTATGACAGATACTCTTGAATTAGAAATAGCAATAAAGCGCGCCGGACTTACCAGACGCGAAGTAGCCGAACATTTAAATTTATCAGTGATGGCGCTATATTGCAAAATGAATAATATTACCGAATTTAAAGCGAGTGAAATAGCTTCGTTATATAATTTGCTAAATTTACAATCCCTTGAAGAGCAACAACAAATTTTTTTTAAACCAGACGTAGATTAAAAATCAACCAAAGGAGACTGACCTATGTACAATTTTGAAATTAATGGGAACAATCTTTTGGTAACTTTGCACGTCGATACTTCGGACGCAGTTACTCAAAAGCAGATTGCCGATTTGGCGGTATTCATTAATGATTTTGACAACAAAGCTTATTGCTGTGAATGTAATTTTATCCGTGACTTACAGGAAATTTGCCGTATCGTTGCACAGCAACCACCGGCGAATAGCCCGAAGGTTAATCTTGATACAACCGGAATTGACGAGGCGATTGCTAAGACTGATGAATTGCTGTTAAAACTTCGGAGCGCTCAAGCTTTAATTCATAATCTTTCTAATAAGGAGTTTTGAAAAATGGAAAACAATTTGCAGATTTTTGAAGATAAGCAATTTGGCAAAATCCGTACGCTCACTATCGACGGCGAACCTTGGTTTGTCGGCAAAGACGTTGCTACAGCTCTTAAGTATTCTAACACTAGAGACGCACTCGTAAAACACGTTGATGAAGATGACAAAAAAGATGGGGTCGCGATTCGCGACTCCATCGGCAGGGAACAACAGGCAGTTGTTATTAACGAGAGTGGAATGTACGCTTTGATTTTCGGTTCTAAATTGCCGAAAGCTAGAGAATTTAAGCACTGGGTTACTTCTGAAGTCCTGCCGTCTATTCGCAAAAATGGTATCTACGCCACGCCTGCCGCTGTTGATAGCATTCTTAATGACCCCGACGCTTGGATTCGCCTTCTTC
>CAJOIB010000060.1 GCA_905234705.1 uncultured Selenomonadaceae bacterium
TTGCTATTCATATTTTTTGAAGTGAGCCTGCAGCAAACGATTTACATTTGGGATTCGCTGGAAACTTACGAGCCGACGATTTTATGTGAAGAAGCAACTTTCTCAGAGCCGCTTCAAGCGCTGAAAAATTTGAAGTACTCGATAAACCATTTGGACTATAATTTTTTTCTGCCAATGCTGATGGTTTTGCCAATGCACATTTTCGGCAAAAGTTTTCTCGCGTACAATTTTTACGTGTGGATAATGTTTGCAATTCCGGCGATATTTTTAACGGCGGCGGCAATAAAAACTTTTTTAGCAGAAAAATTACAAACGCCGGTGTCCTGCGCGACGATTTTATTTTTGCTGTTGATAATTCCGCACTTTGAAGTTCCGCTGTTAATCGGCTACGCGAACGTCTCAATTCTACTTCCAGGAGTAATTATTTGGCTGATGCTTTTAAATTTGGACAGGGAAAATTTTCAGCGCCCGCGCTTAGTTTTAATCGCTGTGCTGTCAATTTTCGCGGTGATTCAATCTCGAACGGCGGCTTATATGTTAATCGGCTGTTTCGCAGGTTATGCGGCGTTTATTCTCTACGGCACAAAAAATTTTCGCGCAGAATTAAAATTTCTTTGCAAAAAATTTTTATTCATCGGGCTAACAGCAACGGCGTTAATGTCGATAATATTTTTCCCGTTTATAAAGCACGCGCTGACTTACGACATCGGAACGGCTTATTCAGCGTACGCGTTAGGACAGAATTTTTTCGGAAAAATTTTCAATCACATCGCCGGTATCGGATTAATTTTGTACGTAATGTTTGCGCTGGGAATTGTGGCTGTATTTTTTAATAATGAAGTGCGCCCGTACTTTTTATTTGCGGCGGTCTGGATAGCGGCGACGGTTTTACTATTCTGCCGCGTTCAAAATATGGGCTGGCAACATTTCAATATAATGCTCCTGCCGCTGTCAGTCGTTATCGTCACGGTAATTGCATTTTGCTGGAAAACTTTAAAAAAATTCGCCGCGGTGCTGATACTTTTGCTGATTGTAAATTTCGCGCAGGTCTTCACTGGAATTTTGCCGGTACAATTCAACTGGGTATTTCTGCCGCCCGTGCGAAATGATATTGCCGATTTGAAAAATTTCGTTGCCGATTTGAAAGAAATTGCCGCCGATAGGAAAATTTATTTTGTGGCGAGTAGCGGCTTATACAACGCAACCACTTTGCAAAAAATTTCCGTGCCGGAAACACATTACGCTTTGCCGAATTTGATTTGGACGGCGGACGTAGATCTGCGCGACGGTTTCCCGATAGAATTTTTTGACGCCGATATTGTCATTGTCGCTGAGCCCGTGCAGATTCATCTTTTGCCGGAAAATCAAAGCGTGGTTGTCGGCGTGGCTGACGCTATGCTCAATCCTACAAATTTTTCGGCGCATTTCACACTTATCAAGGAGCAAAATTTTTATCCGGCTGAAAATGAATCCGTGACTTTCAAAGTTTACGAAAAAATTTCCCCGTTCGATAAATCTGACATTGACATTGCAGAAAAATATTTTGAAGAACTTTACCCATATCAGCCAAAACTTTTCAAAAATCGCTTTGAGCAATACAAAAAGGAGCATTTTGGTGAATAATATTTTGTATATGGTAATTCCGTGCTACAATGAGCAGGAAGTTTTGCACGAAACCGCTAAGCGCCTGCGCGAAAAATATTCAGCGCTGATTTCCGCCGGTAAAATTTCTTCAATGACGGCTCGAAAGATACCACCTGGCAAATTATTTGCGATTTGCACAAATCTGATAAAATATTTTCCGGTGTGAATCTGTCGAGAAACCGCGGACACCAAAACGCTCTGCTCGCCGGTTTAATGACAGTCAAAGATTTAGCCGACGTTACGATTTCAATGGACGCCGATTTGCAGGACGACATTAACGCGATTGACGAAATGATTGACAAATATTTAAGCGGCTTCGATATTGTGTACGGCGTGCGGAGCAAGCGCGAGACGGATACTTTTTTCAAAAAATTCACGGCAGAAGGCTATTACAGTTTTTTGAAATTTTTGGGCGGCGGCGATATTGTTTACAATCACGCGGATTTTCGGCTTATGAGCAAACGCGCCTTGAATGGACTTGCTGAATTTGGCGAAGTGAATTTATTTTTGCGCGGGCTCGTGCCGATGATTGGCTATCCTTCAACGATTGTTTATTATGAGCGCGCCGCGCGTTTTGCCGGTGAAAGTAAATATCCGCTGAAAAAAATGCTGTTCTTCGCGCTTCAAGGAATTACTTCCCTTACCGTCGAACCAATCAGAATGATAACCAAGCTGGGCGTGGCAATTTCTACAATCAGCCTGTTTGTAATTCTGTGGATTTTTTATAGATATTTTATCGGTAGCACGGTTATTGGCTGGACGAGTGTATTGGCGTCGCTGTGGCTTCTCGGCGGGCTGGTTTTAATGTCGGTCGGCGTGGTCGGCGAATATATTGGAAAAATTTATCTTGAGACGAAACGGCGTCCGCGGTACATTGTCAGCGAATTTTTAAATGAAACTTAAGCGAGTGGATTTTTTATGCCAAAAGTCAGCGTCATTCTGGCGTCGTACAATCACGAAAAATATATAGCCGCGTCGATTGAGAGCGTGCTGAATCAAAGTTTCGGCGATTTTGAATTGCTGATTTTTGACGACGGCTCGACTGATAACAGCCAAAAAATTATTCGCTCATTTCGCGACGACCGAATAAAACTTTTCCTGTACGAAAAAAACCGCGGCTCATACCACGCGACGCAAGATGCGTTGAAATCTGCGCGAGGAAAATATTTGGCGATTCACCATTCCGACGATATTTGGGTAAAAAATAAATTGGAGCGGCAAGTGCAAGTTCTTGATGAAAATCCGGAATACGCGGTTTGTTTTACGCAGGCGAATTTTATTGACGAAAACGGCGAGATTTACGATTTGCCGGAGGAACACCCGTACAAGTACGTTTTTCAGCAAAGAAATCGAACGCGGCAGGAATGGCTGAATCAGCTTTTTCATTTCGCGAATTGTTTTTGCAATCCGAGCGCGCTGGGGCGAAATAATTTGGAAGATTTTCCGATGAACCGCCGCCTGTTGCAACTGCCGGATTATTTTATGTGGATAAAACTTTGCCAGCGAAAAAATGTTTACGTGCTGGACGAAAAGCTGATAAACTTCAGACTGCGGCGTGCGGAGCAAAATTCGGCAAGCTCACTCAGCACGGCAAATTTGATTCGCTTTTCCAATGAGATTTATTTTACTGTGCGCGAATATCTTGAACTTCTGCGCGACGAACAGGAATTTTTGAAAATTTTTCCCGAAGCGCAAAAATATTTGATTGACGGGCAGATTGATACAAAATTTGCGTTCGCGCAGCTGTGTTTGGAAGAAAAATTTCCGGCTTATCGCAAATTGGGGCTTGAAATATTGTACGATTTACTTCATAATAACAAACGGGCTACTTTAATCAAAAAACTTTATGATTACGACGAAAAGAATTTTGCGCGCGACACCGGAAATTATGACGTGTTCGGAGTTACAGCGAATCTTCAGCGTTTGAACTGTCAGATTGAAGCGGGCGGCGAATTTTTTGAAAAGCTGACTTATGTTAGACCGGACGGAAATTTTTTCGTGAGATTTGATATTTTCGCGCAGAACAAAATTTCTAAGCTGAATTTCCGGCTCAATGACAAGGGCGCGCTGGCGATTAAGTTTCTAAAAGTTTTGGTGAATGGCGAATTCGTCAAAGATTTTTCCAGCAGTGCAATTCATGTCGCGGAAGATTTTCACATATTTTTAAGCGCTCCGACATTGGAAATTCCTTGCCGAAATTCCGCAAATCAGCTTCAAGTCGAGATATTAGGCGTTGTCGACCAAAATTATTTACAAAAGTTTGAAGTGATGTATCGTCAAACCTGCGCGAAAATTCAAGAGCAAGCGGCGCAAATCGCCGAATTGCAGGATACGCAGGATAAAATTTTAAATTCAAAATCTTGGAAAACGACAGAGCCATTACGCTTTATCGGGAAATTCCTCAGAAAAATATTAAGGTGATAAATTGAAATGAAAAGGCTGGGTATCTTTTTCATGCAAGACAGCGATGGTATCGTCGATGATTATGTTTTTTATCTGCTGCAGGAAATTAGAAAAGTCCTGGAGCATTTGACGGTAATTAGCAGCGAGGTATTGACGCAGGAAACGCTAACAAAGATGGCGCTATGTACCAATGAAGTTTTTGTACAGGGAAACCCAGGCTTTAATATCGAGGCGTGGAAACAAGGAATTTTGCAAAATGAGGCGAATTTACCGGAATATGATGAACTGGTTTTGTTCGACGATTCTTTTTACGGACCGATGTATCCTTTCGAGGAAGTTTTTCAGCAGATGGCGGAAAAGTCCGATGCAGATTTTTGGGGAATAACGATTCGCGGCAAAACTGAAGACACGGAAAATTTATCGCCGTACGGGCACATTCCGGAGCATTTGCAGCCATATTTTTTAGTGATTCGCGAAAAAATGTTCCACAGCGGAGAATTTTTAGCGTATTGGCAAAATAAGTACGAAGAAGAAACTTTTCCGGAAAATCTCCGGTTCAATGAAATAAATTTTACAAAGAAATTTTCAGATATGGGCTTTAAATATGCGGCGTTTTGTGACACGCGCCATTTGGAGCAGCTTTACGACAGCACCATTGACCACAGTATAATTTCAGCGGAAATTTTATTGCGGCGCTATAAATGCCCTGTCATTAAAAAAAAAGTTTTTCTGACGTCGCGCGAAGATTATTTACAGGAAAATTACGGCGCTGTACCGCGCAGATGTTTAGAATTTGTCAAGGATTATACGAATTACGAGCCGCGGCTGATTTGGCAGAATCTCATTCGCAAACAAAATATCGCGGCGACAAAAATAAATCTGGCACTTGATTATTTCTTGCCAAACAAAAATTTGATAGCGGATGTGCAGGCGGTACTGCGCGAAGCGGTTATAATCGCTCATCTTTTCTACGAAGATTTGATGCCGGAGTGCATTGAATATCTTTGTCGAGCGCCGCGCGAAATTCCAATAATCGTCACGGTTAGCAGTGAAGAGCGCAAAGTTATTGCAGAAAAATTATTCAAGGCGGCTGGGCGTTATTGTGAAATTCGAGTAGTTCCTAACCGCGGGCGTGATTTATCGGCGCTACTGGTTAGTTGCATTGATGTTTTCGACAAATTTAAGTATCTGTGCTTTGTGCACGATAAAAAATCTTTGAGACGCGAAGAATCTGTTGCTGTAGGCAGAGCGTTTTTCCATTTGCTGTGGGACAACGTTTTGAACAGCGAGATTTTTATAAAAAACGTATTGGCGACCTTTGAAAATGAGCCGCAGCTGGGGCTGTTAGTTCCGCCGCAACCTTACAACAGCAAGTACAAGGCGATTTTGTTTAATTCAAAATACTGGTCGGGCGCTTGTTTCGATAAGACTGTGGAGTTGGCTGAGAAATTGGATATTCCGCTAAAATTTTTGAGTACGGAATATGTATCGCTGTCGATTGGAAGCGTTTTCTGGTGTCGAACCGAGGCTTTGAGCAAAATCACTGACTTTGCTTGGGACATAGAAGATTTTGACAAAGAACCGATGCCGACGGACGGTACGATCAGCCACGCATTGGAAAGAATTTTTCCATTCGCAGCGCAGGCGGTAGGATTTTACACGGGGCAACTTATGACGATGGGCTTTGCTAAAGATGAACTTGAAAATTTTATCCTGTTTTCATTGAGCAGCGTTAAAGTTCCAGAGCCGCCGCCGGTTAAAGACGAAACCGAAGAAGAACCGATTGACAAACCCAGACCGCTCATTATCGAAGAACCGCGAAAAGTTAATTTAACAAAAATAAAACCGCTATTAATCACAATACCACAAGAATTGCCGGAAATACCAAAACCGCCGCGAATTAGTTTAACGGCGCTCACGAAAGAAACTGTACCGGAAAAGTATTGGTACTTACTGCGACCGATTAAGCGGCTGTTGCAAAGAATGGGATTGAATCCTTGATAATCGGAGGTGTCACAAAATGGTTAGGCGATTTTATGTTGCAAAGCGTTGGCGCGACGATGAAGCTCATGATTTGCTGAAAGAATTGCACGAAACTTTTTGGAATCCAGATAATTTCGAGCCATATTACGACGACGATGGGAATGAATATAAACCCTATTTTGAGCCGCCGCTTTATGAGATTAGGCATTTTGTGCGATTCGATATTGAAGGCTTGACGGAAGAAGAATTTGACATTGTCAGCGAAAAAGTTCTTCGTCAAGTTCCCTACGAAATTAAAATAGGCGCAGGAACTTTCACCAGGTCGATAAATCCCGAATATACATTTGCGGTTGAATATGTGCCTGGGCAGTACGACCAATGCGCGGATATTGCGGCTCAATGCGCCCAAATGGTTATCGAGGGAAATGATTTGCCGACCGTGCGCTGTGCCGATGTTTACGAATTAAAATTTAAAGAATATTGTCCGGAAGATTTTTTTGAAGAATTGAAGGCGCATTGCTTTTCAGCGTTAGACAGGCGCGAGGCTGATATGGCAATTCCGGATTATCTTGAAGAGCATTACGAAACGCCGGACGGCATTGAAATTCTGCGCGGCTTTAATGATTTATCTGAGGATTTTCTCAAGGCGGAATGGAAATCTCGGAAATTCGCAATGAGTTTTGCCGATTTTAAATTCTGTCAAAAATATTTTCGCGACGTAGAAAAGCGTTCGCCAACAATCGCGGAACTTAAAGTTGTGGACACTTATTGGTCAGATCATTGTCGACATACGACTTTCAACACCGAAATTGACAGCGTGACGTTTGAAGACGGCGAATATAAAACCGAATTTGAGCGCGCATTTGCTGAATATATGTCTAAAAAATTGAAATTGCAGGCGGCGCGTGCTAAGAAAAAAGCCGAAGCACAGGCTAAATTGGAAGCTGAAAAACAAGCGGCTCTCGCGCAAGACAAAGTTAACGCTGAAATTGAAAAACCAGCTGAATCTGAAAATCCGATAACATTAATGGATTTGGGAACAATCGCGGCGAAAGTTTTAAAAGCAGACGGCACTTTGCAAGGGCTCGACGAATCCGAGGAAGTTAACGCGTGCAGTATTAAAGTTCAAGCGGTAGTTGACGGGCGTCCGGAAGATTGGCTCGTTATGTTCAAAAATGAAACGCACAATCACCCGACAGAAATTGAACCGTTCGGCGGCGCGGCAACTTGTTTGGGCGGCGCGATAAGAGATCCTTTGAGCGGCAGGGCTTACGTTTATCAAGCAATGAGAGTTAGCGGCGCGGCTGACCCTAGAGCTCCGGCGTCTGAAACTTTGCCAGGTAAACTTCCGCAGAAAAAAATCGTGCGCGAGGCGTCTAAAGGTTACAGTTCGTACGGCAACCAAATTGGATTGGCGACAGGGCAAGTCAAGGAAATTTATCACGACGGCTACGTTGCGAAACATATGGAAATTGGCGCGGTGATTGGCGCAGCTCCGGTTTTCAATGTCATTCGCGGGCAACCTGTGCCTGGCGATAAAGTTTTGCTCGTAGGCGGGCGTACCGGTAGAGACGGAATTGGCGGCGCGACGGGTTCAAGCAAAGTTCATACAACCGAATCTTTGAATACGTGCGGCGCTGAAGTTCAAAAAGGCAATCCATTAACTGAGCGTAAAATTCAGCGGCTCTTTAGGAATCCGAAAGTTAGTCGATTAATCAAGCGTTGTAATGATTTTGGCGCGGGCGGAGTAGCAGTAGCTGTCGGCGAATTGGCGGGCGGTTTGGATATAAATCTCGACGCCGTGCGCAAAAAATATGAAGGCTTAGACGGCACGGAATTAGCTTTGTCCGAATCTCAAGAGCGAATGGCGGTAGTTTTAGCGCCCGAAGATGTTGACGCTTTTATTAAATTTGCCGATGAAGAAAATCTTGAAGCCTACGTAATTGCCGAAGTCACGGAGAAAAATAAATTGGTAATGAAATGGCGCGGCAAGGAAATTGTCAGCGTCAGCAGGAATTTTTTGGATACCAACGGCGTAAGGCAACACGCGAATGTTAGGATAGCGAATGTGCAAAAATATTCGCGGCAAAATCTATCCGGTGATACAAAATCGGCGTGGTTAAATAATTTGCGGAAGTTAAATGTTTGCAGTCAAAAAGGCTTGGTTGAGCGCTTTGATTCGACGGTGGGAGCAGGAACGATATTAATGCCATTCGGCGGAAAAAATCAATTAACACCGGCAGAGGGCATGGCGGCAAAATTACCGGTCGATGGCGAAACCAAAACGGCAACTGTAATGACATACGGCTTTGACGCGAAAATCTCGGCGTGGAGTCCATATCACGGGGCGATAGACGCGATAACTTCAAGCTTGGCGAAATTGACGGCGATGGGCGCGGATTTTTCAAAGGCTTATTTGTCATTCCAAGAATACTTTGAGCGGCTCGAAGACATACCGGAAAAATGGGGCAAGCCATTTTCAGCATTATTGGGAGCATTCACAGCGCAGACGAATTTTGGAGTGGCGGCGATAGGCGGCAAAGACTCAATGAGCGGCACATTTGAAAATCTGAATGTACCGCCGACGCTGGTAAGTTTTGCGGTGGCAGTTGTCGACGCGGATGTGGTGATTTCGCCAGAATTTAAATCTTCGGGGAACAAGGTCTACCTAATTGAATGCGTCCGCGACGAATTTCGCGTTCCCAAATTCAAGGAACTTAAGAAAAAATTTGCTAAGGTGCGCGAAGAAATTGAAGCGGGCAGAATTATTTCAGCAATGAGCGTAGGCGTCGGCGGGATAGCAGAAGCTGTTTCAAAGATGGCGATTGGAAATGACATAGGCTTTAGGTTCGACGAGAGCGTTAGACTTTTTGAGAAAAATTACGGCAGTTTGATAGTTGAAGCGGCGGCGGGCGTCGAATTAGATTTTCCCGAATTGGGCGAAACGATTGACCGCGCGCAAATCGAAGTTGACGGCGCTGTGATTACTCTTGACGAAATTAAAAACGCATATTTTGAACCGCTTGAAAAAATTTATCCGACGCGAATTGAAACGCCGAAAATCGATATTCCGGTTGATTTTTACAAAGCAGAATTTCTTCACAAGGCAAAAACGAAAATTGCGAAGCCGCGGGTGTTCATACCGGTCTTTCCTGGCACGAATTGCGAATACGAAAGTGCGCGCTGTTGGAGATACGCTGGGGCAAAGCCAAATGTACTCGTCGTACGGAATTTGACGCCGGTCGCGATTGAGGAAACCGTTCAAGCGATGGTTGACGCGATAAAAAATTCGCAAATCATAATGTTACCAGGCGGATTCAGCGGCGGCGACGAGCCAAGAGGTTCAGGCAAATTCATAGCGGCGATGTTGAGAAATCCAAAAATATCTGACGCGGTAATGGAACTTTTAAAACTGCGCGACGGATTGATTTTAGGAATATGCAACGGTTTTCAAGCGCTAATGAGACTGGGACTTTTGCCGTACGGCGAGATACACGAACTTGACGAGGAAACTCCGGTATTAACTTATAATTCATTAGGTCGGCACGTGAGCCAAATGGTAAGGACGCGCGTCACGAGCAATTTATCACCGTGGCTGGCGGGAAATGCGGTAGGCGACATTCATACAATAGCGGTATCGCACGGCGAAGGACGATTTACGGCGAATGAAAAATGGCTGCGACAATTAGCGGCGAACGGGCAAATCGCTACTCAATACGTGAACTTTGACGGCGAACCTACAAATGAATTGCCTTTCAATCCAAACGGCTCTGATTTGGCTATCGAAGGAATTACTAGCGCTGACGGGCGAATTTTCGGCAAAATGGGACATTCCGAGCGAATCGGCGATAATGTTTGTAAAAATGTTCCTGGCAATAAAAATCAGCATTTGTTTGAATCTGGTGTAAATTATTTTTCGTGAGATTTTAAATTTGAAATTGTAAAAGCTACTTCAACAAAGGTGTGTTTGCTGTGTCAATTTTTAGCCAACCATTAATACAAAATCCGCCACCAAATTTGAGACGCATGGATAATTACAGCGACTCTGACGGCGGCGATAACGATTGGGACGACGATAACGACGATGACGATAGCGACGGCGACGGCGGTGATTAAAATTGAGTATGACAAGATTTCGATTGAGGGCGTGAAGATTTTTTATCGCGAGGCAGGAAATTTAGACAAGCCCAATTTGATATTGTTTCACGGTTTCCCTTCGGCAAGTCATATGTTCAGAAATTTAATTCCTATGCTTGAAAATGATTTCCATATTGTTGCAATGGATTATCCTGCCTTTGGTCAATCGGATATGCCGTCGCGCGAAAAATTTAAATCTGCATTTGCGTCCGATACAATCATAGGGCAATATACTTTTGGAACGCCGGAAAACAGCGTTTCGCCGGATGGTTATCCACTGGATATTTTTTACGAGAAAACTAAATTCTGCGGTTATTCACTTTATCAGCCGCAACCGCCGCGTAACGCTAAACTGGCGTCGAAAAGATTTTTGTATGGCGCTGAAGGTTTATTTCAAGAGCACACCGCAGAAGAAAAACGGCGATTGATGCAGGAGTACTGCGCGAAAATTTCAACCGAGAAAGTTGTAGCGTATTGCCATTATTGCGTGCGCGGATTAAAGTTGGGCGGCAAACAGGGCTTACATTTGGCGAGCCTTTTATTTGAATCAGAAAAAATTATTTAAGGGCGTGTCTATCATTAATTTTAAAAAATTGGAAAAACCCGACAAGCCGATTTTTGACAAATTTTATAGTGCGGGTTATTATGAAAATGCGTATGCGAGTTTTACGGGCTTGTATATGTGGCGCGAATTGGGCAAAACTCAATGGGCGATTGACGACGGCGTGATTTATTTGATTGCCGAGTGGAATGGGAAATTTGCGGTGTTTCAGCCGATTGGACCGATTGACAAAATGCAAAGTGCCATTGCGAAAATCATTCAGATGTTCGGAGAGTGCGGGCAAAATGAAGTGCGATTCGTGGGCTTGGAAAAATTTTTTGTTGAGGAATTGGCGAAATATCCTGGCGCAGATTTTGAAATTTCTTCCGACCGCAATAATTCAGATTACGTTTATCTGGCTGAGGATTTGATAAATTTGTCAGGGCGCAAGTATCACGGCAAGAAAAATCATTTGAATCAGTTTCGCAAAGATTATCCGACGGCTGAATATTTGC
>CAJOIB010000061.1 GCA_905234705.1 uncultured Selenomonadaceae bacterium
AGCCCGTCCTGCTGATAATAATTCGCTCGTGCCGCGATTGAATATTTCTACGTGAATTGTCGCCCGCAAATCGTCAAGCGCCCGCGAATATTCTTGATTCGGCTGAACTTTCGCTATCGCTGTTACCGGCATTCCATTTAGGCTGAACGCCGCCGAGAGCCATTCCCAAGTTCCTATGTGCCCTGTTAAAACTACTACGCCGTGTCCTTCAGCTAACGCCGCCTGCATTCTTTCAAGGTGATCAATCTCTATGTACTGCGATAAATTTTTTTCGTTGAGATTCGGCATATAAAAAATTTCTAAGACATTGCGCGCCAAATTTACGAATGATTCGCGCACGATTTTTCGCGCCTCTGCCTCTGAAATTTGCAAAGCTGGCATCATTTGCGAAACCGCACGCTCGCGTTGTTTTTTGATAAATATGTAATACAAATTGCCCAAAATTCGCCCCAAAAATAACAGCGCGCCGTACGGCAGCAGCCGCACCAGCCGACTGAAAATCATTAGCGCTTTGTATAACATTTTTACCCCTCAATCGTCGTGTATTCTTCGATAATTTTTGACCATTTGCCTTGAGCCTTCAAAATAAATTCGAGCACTTCACGAACCGCGCCGCGCCCGCCGCAATTTTCCGCCACAAAATGAGCGCGCTCCTTGACTTCAACTTTAGCGTCGCCAACCGCCGCCCGAAATCCAACTTGCACTAAAACCGGCAAATCAATAATATCATCCGCCACGTAAGCAATTTCTTCGTCGCGCAGTGCAAATTCAGCCTTCAATTCGCTGCCCTGCTTAACTGCCGTGATATTTAAATCTTTCGCGCGATTCAATGTGCAAATGGATTGGCGACCAGTTAAAATCGCCGTCTGCAGTCCTGCGCGATGTGCCACGGTAATTCCAAAGCCGTCGTGGCAATGAAAAGACTTAAACAATTCGCCGCTCTCGCCCATGTAAATTCCGCCGTCAGTTAAAACGCCGTCCACGTCGAAAATCACCAGCCGAATTTTTTTCGCACGCTCATATGCATCTTCAGTAATTTTCATTTACACCACACCTTGACGCAACAAATCTGTAATGTGAATCATACCAACCGGATTATTTTCCGCGTCGACAACCGGCAAAACAGTTACAGGACGCGGCTTGTGCTTCTCCATAACCGACAGAGCCGCCGCCGCCAATTTGTCAGCGCTAATTATCAGCGGCTCTTCCTTCATAATGTGTTCAACCGGCTCGTCGATAAAATTTTTGTCCTTTTCAAGCGCGCGCCGAATTATCCCGTCAGTCACCAAGCCGATAAATTTATTATTTTTATCAACAACTGAAACTGCGCCTAAACCTTTCGACGTCATTTCAAAAAGCGCATCTTTAACAGTCGCGCCAATTTTGACAATCGGATTATCTTCGCCGCTATGCATAACGTCGCCAACCGTAAGCAAAAGTTTTCTGCCCAATGCGCCGCCTGGATGAAACAGCGCGTAATTTTGCGCCGTGAATTTCTTAGCTTCCATTAAAGCCATTGCAATAGCATCGCCCATCGCCAAAGTTGCAGTGGTTGACGCGGTCGGCGCTAAGCCAAGAGTGCAAGCCTCGCGCTCAACGCCAATGTTTATAAAATAATCGGCGTTTTTACCGAGCGAAGAATTTTTCCGCCCGCACATTGCAATGATTTTCGCGCCTATCCTGCGAATCACCGGCAAAATATTTACAACTTCCGAACTTTCGCCGCTGTTGGAAATAGCCACGACTATATCATTTTCGGTTATCATTCCCAAATCGCCGTGATAAGCCTCAGCCGGATGCATAAAAAACGCAGGCGTACCAGTCGACGACAAAGTTGCCGCAATTTTACGCCCGATGTGTCCAGATTTGCCCATTCCAGTTACCACAACGCGTCCGCGGCATTTCAAAATTTCCTTTACCGCCGCGACAAATTCATCATCGACGCGCGGAATTAGATTTTCAACCGCCTCCGCCTCTATCTTCAAAGTTTCAATCGCCCTATTCTTAATCATTTCAAACCTCACAGAAATTTTTTGCAGTTTCGTGAACCGCTATTACATTTTTCAACAAATTTTCGAGCTTGTCAAGATAAATCATATTCGCGCCGTCCGATAAAGCTTCCGCCGGATTGTCATGCACTTCTAAAAATAAGCCGTCAATCCCAACAGCCGCCGCCGCGCGCGTCAAATATCCAACAAATTCACGTTGCCCCGCTGAAGTTTCACCGCCGCCACCAGGCAACTGTACGCTATGAGTACCGTCGAAAATAACCGGATAGCCAAAACTGCGCATTATCGGCAAGCCGCGCATATCCACGACCAAATTATTGTAGCCGAAACTCGCGCCGCGCTCCGTCAACATAATTTTTCGCGTGCCGGATTCTTCAAGCTTGACTACAACATTTTTCATATCATTGGGCGAAAGAAATTGCCCCTTCTTGACGTTAACAACTTTGCCGGTTTTCGCCGCCGCTACAAGTAAATCTGTCTGCCTGCACAAAAACGCCGGAATTTGAAGAATATCCGCAACCTGCGCGACCGGCTCAGCTTGATAACTTTCGTGAATATCGGTGACAATCGGAACTTGCAACTCAGATTTAATCGCCGCAAGAATTTTCAGCCCTTCGTCTAAGCCAGGACCGCGAAAACTTTTTATCGAAGAGCGATTTGCTTTGTCGAATGACGCCTTGAAAATGTACGGCAGATTCAATTTATCGGCAATTTCTTTAGCGCGCCGACCGATTTTCAAACTGCGCTCGTAACCTTCCAAAACGCACGGACCAGCCATCAAAAATAATTTCCCGCCGCCAATTTCGATATTTCCAATGTTAATTTTGTTCAAATTTTCCACCAGCCTCACGGTAAATTTCATTGACGCGTTTTAAATCTTCTTCAGTATCCACGCCCACAAATTGACAATCGCTGACAATCACGCGAATTTTATAGCCATTTTCCAGCGCGCGCAGTTGCTCCAAAGATTCAGCCTGCTCAAGCGGCGTCGATTCCATTTTCGCATATTCCAATAAAAAATTCCGCCGATACGCATAAATCCCAATGTGCTTATAAACTTTCGCCTTGCCGGAATTGCGCGGATAAGGTATCAGCGAACGCGAAAAATACAGCGCGTCATTGTAATTATCAAACGTAACCTTGACATTATTCGGATTATTCATTTCGGCTTCGTCAGTCAATTCAGTTGCAACCGTCGCCATTTGCAAAGTTTCATCATTGACAAATTCGGCAACGAGCGCGTCAATCAATTTGCCTTCAATCAGCGGTTCATCGCCCTGCACATTCACAATCAAATCAACGTCCGGAAACTTTTCAGCAACTTCAGCAAGCCTGTCAGTGCCGGTTTTATGATCGGCGCGAGTCATTATCGCTTTGCCGGAATTTTTTTCCACAGCTTTAAAAATGCGTTCGTCGTCGGTGGCAACAATCACTTCAGAAACCGCCCTAGACGCGCTAGCACGCTCATAGACGCGCGAAATCATTGGTTTACCATAAATATCCCTAAGCGGCTTTCCAGGCAGCCTTGTAGAGGCGTATCGCGCAGGTATTACACAAATAGCGTTCAATATCACTCAGCTCATTTCTTTTTGCCGTGATTATATTTCATTAAAGATTATGTTTCAAGATAGCGCCGCGCTTAATTTTTCTGTACAAATTTTATTGATAGCTGATATAATATCTGATAATGATTTACATAAAAGGAGATAGATTAATGGAAAATCCTCAGCCACAGCACGGCTTTTTTGAAAAGAAGAGCAATACGATATTTTTGCTGTTTTCCCTGCCGGCGATATTGGCGGGGCTATTCGTGATTTTATATTTATATTTGTCAGAAGCATTCAAGCCCGAACCGAAGATTGAAATTTTTCCGGAAAACCGATTCAATACCACATTGCACGTTGTGACGGATAATGATTATGCGCCCTATTCATTTTTCGACAGGTACGGAAACCCCAGCGGGCTCGACGTCGAACTGATTAATGAAATTGCTAATCGCCTGCAGATGAATTTGGATTTGAAATTAATGGACTGGAATTTGGCAAACAAACTTTTCGAGGAAGGTCAAGCCGATTTGATTATGAATATGGAATCTGATTTAATCGTCGGCAGGCGCGATATTATTTCGACAATTCCAACCACTGAAAAACAGTACGTCATTTACGGGCGAACGAGCGTTTCATCTGTCGCTGATTTGTACGGGCGGCGCGTTGCCTCTTTGCACAGAGTGCCTGGACTGGGGCTTGACGATGAAATTTCTTATGTCAGTTCGTACCATAAAATTTTTGAGGCGTTGAAAAGCGGCGAATACGAATTTGCCATTTGCCCAATCCAGGTCGGCAATGAATTTCTCGAAGAATTTAAGTTGACGGATTTTCACCCAAGTTACGCGGTTACTCACGTTTACGGCTCAATGGTTTTGCACCCCGAAGATACGATGCTCCGCGTGAAAATTAATGCCGTGTTGATTCAAATGCAACAGGAAGGCAGACTTGACGCCCTGCACAGAAAATGGATTAGCCAGCATTACGAAAATATGACATTCATTGAAATGCTCGAAAATCGCCCGTGGCTCGTGGCGGCTATGATTATCGCAACGCTGGTTGTATTTTTATTGCTGGTTTACGTGGTTGTGCAATATCGCAACGCCAGCATTGAGCGCGCCCACGTCCTTCAAATGCAAGAAAGTCTTGATACGATTAATCGTCAACAAATCGAACTCAAGGAACGCCAGGCTGAACTTATTGAAGCGAAAAATTTAGCCGAACAAAGCAGTAAAGCTAAGACGACTTTTCTGTTTAATATGAGCCATGATATTCGCACGCCGATGAATGCGATTACCGGCTACGTCGAACTTTCTAAGAAATTGCATAAGCTTTGCGAAAATTGCACGCGCCCGAAATGTCCCGATGAAGTTCCCGCGAAAATGTATGATTTCTTGAAAAAAATTGACGCCAGCAGTCAGCATTTGCTCGCGCTGATTAATGACGTCCTTGAAATGAGCCGCATTGAAAATGGCAAAATGGAATTGGAAAATAACGCGGCGAATATCTGCAAAATTTTTTCTGATGTTTACGATATGTTTGTGACGCAGATGTCAACGAAAAATATTGAATTTACGGTAGATACTTCGGGCGTGAAAAATAAATTTGTGATTTGCGACGAACACCGGCTGAATCGCGTTTTGCTGAATCTGATTAGCAACGCCTATAAATTTACGCCGAATGACGGTAAAATTTCCGTGACGCTCGCGCAGATTAACGACGGCGCGGACGGTTTTGGTGAATATGAATTTCGCGTTAAGGATACCGGCATTGGAATGACTGCGGAATTTGCGGCGAAAGTTTTTGAGGCGTTCGAGCGAGAGCGGACTTCGACAGTTAGCAAGATTCAAGGCACGGGTTTAGGTATGGCGATAACCAAGAGCATTATTGATTTGATGAACGGCACGATTGAAGTTGTGACAGCGCCGAATGAGGGCACAGAATTTATTGTTAACGTGAAATTTAAACTTTCGGATGAAATAATCGACGATGAGCCGACGGAAACTGAAACTGACGGCGAGATAGATTTCAGCCAGAAAAAATTGCTGTTGGTTGAGGATATTGACGTGAACCGCGAGATAGCGATAATGCTGTTGGAAGGCGCGGGCTTTACAGTGGATTATGCGGTTAATGGCAAAGATGCGGTTGAAAAAGTTGCAGCGTCGAAGCCTGGCGATTTTGACGCGGTTTTAATGGATATTCAGATGCCGGTAATGAACGGCTATGAAGCGGCTCAAGCGATTCGCAAATTGGAAAATAAAAAACTCGCCGAGATTCCGATAATAGCAATGACGGCGAATGCTTTTAGTGAAGATATTCAAGCGGCGAAAAAGGCTGGAATGAACAGCCACATAGCCAAACCTTTGGACGTTCCGAAAATGATGGAGACATTGGCTGAAGTATTGCGCTCAAAATAAAATTTAATCAACCAAACTAAAAAGCCGCCAGGAGCATGCTTTGCTAGCGCAAACCACGCAGGACGGGCGGCAATGCGGCGCGCTAGTCGCGCTTTTCTTTGCAACTTTCTTTTACGCTAAAAGAAAGTTGATATACGTTTTATTTAGCAATCGCAATACCGGTTAAAGTGTCGATAGTTGAAACGCCAGCCGTACCTTCATAACTCAAATCTGAAACCAAAACTTTTCGCACATAAATTTTATAACCGTCGCTAAAATAACTGCTTGCTGCGTGAATCATTATCGTTTCGCCGTCATCGTCATTGCCCAGTTTCATCATAACGTGCCCAGGTTTAAAAAACAACGCGCCCGTCGGAGCTCTATTCGCAATATCAACGCGCTCGTCGTGCGTCACATTATTAAACACTGCGAAAATCGGCATAGCGCCTTCCTGCTTATCGGCGTCGCGTGGAATATTAATCCCCATACTGCGATAGACATCGCTGACAAACGCCGAACAATCCACGCTGTTATCTAATCCGCCCCAGCCGTAAACATCGCCCAGAAATTTGAAACCTTGCCGCACAAAATTATTCGCCGTGCAATCCAGCCAGCCCAAATTTACATTGCCGTCATTTAAAACTTTCGGCGTAACTTCGCGCAGTTCACCATTCACGCTCACCGGCAAATACGCCGTCCAACCATTATTTTCAAAAGTATCGTCAACCAACGGAATCACCGCGCCCATTTGAAAACGCACAACTTTTCCGCCAACATTGACGAATTTTTTATTATTGGTAACAACAACAAAATTTTCCGGCTGCACGTACCTAAGCCAAGTCACGCGGTCGGTAAACGCCACTTGATTTTTATCAACCCAGCCAAAATAATTCCGCGCTTGCACAAATACAAATTTGCCATCCTTGCTCGTCCATAAAACTGCAACCGCTTCAGCCGGATCTAACGCCGTACCTTGCACAGAATCATATTTATCGCCACTGAAAGCTTGCGGTAAAAGTCGAACATTCACGCGTTCCAATGTTACCGCGTATCGAACTTCAACGTCTTTAACAGCCTTCAAATTCCGGTTCGCCATAACAGCGTCCGTTCCCTGCAAATGTACGTCGTCTGTCAGTTTTGAAATTTTCGCCCGCAAAGTCTTAGCGTTAATCTTTTCCGGATAATTCGCCAAATCCGCCGAATATTTATCCCGCTCCAAAATCTTCGCGTTGAGTTCAGAAATTTCTTCTGCGCTCAAAATAATTTCGTCGCCGTCCGCGTTCCTGTCAAGCCAATATTCCGGAGTCGAACGCCCGTCCGTTATTTCCATCTGCGCGAAACAGGAGTTTTTCGTGCCAATAAAAAAAAGCACCGTCAAAAGTGCCGTGAGCAATATGTTTCTCAATTTTCAAAGCCCCCTTCAATCGTCAGTCGATAAAATTTTACAGTCGGCATTTTCATTTTTTTTGAGATAAGCCTTCATTTCGCGAAGTTTTTTATTAGCATCGGAAATGCCAAAATCAACCGCCCGCTTATACCAACGCGCGGCTTTACGATATTTCCTGTGTTCTTCAAACAATTCGCCTAAAAGCATCGGCGCGTATTCATGCCCTTTGTCAAACGCCTTTTTCAGCCAGTAATATGAATCGCCTAAAAAATCTTCGCCGTAAATCAGCATTTGCCCAAGATTAACCATCGCTTCAACGTGTCCCAATTTCGCCGCCTGCATGTAATAATCTTCCGCTTCTTCGTAATCTTCATTTTCAAAATACAAATCGCCAAGATCATTCATAGCTTCAACGTCGCCGCGCTCAATCGCTTTTTTGTAATTCGTGACAGCCTTGTCCAATTCGCCGATTTTAGCATAAGTAAACGCCAAATTCCTAAGTGCAACGGTATCACCGTTTTTCGCCGCCTTCGTGTACCATTTAACCGCCAGCTCATTATCGTCGCGCTGTTCATAAATGTAGCCAATATTATTCATGGCAACGGGATTGCCGAGCGCCGCGGCTTTTTTAAACCAATCTAACGCCACGGCGTCGTCTTTGGCGACAGCTTCGCCCTCAAGGTAAATATTTCCAACGGCAACCATCGCGGGCGACAAACCGCCTTCAGCCGCCTGGAGATAATACTTCAGCGCCAAAGTTTTATCCGCAGTTCGCCGCGCAATTTGTAAAAGCATTTCCGGTGAATCAATTTTATCTGACATAATCATTTCCTAATTGCTGAGGTTGATAAATTCATTGAGCCGCGATTCCGCCGCGCCGCTTTTAATCATTTCGCGGGCAATTTCAAGCCCTTCAGCGATAGTCTTAGCCTTTTCGCCAATGTAAATCGCCGCCGCCGCATTCAACAGCACAATATCAGTTTTCGGACCTTGCGCGCCAGTCAAAATTTCGCGCGTAATTTTCGCGTTAAATTCCGGAGTGCCGCCGACAATATCATCTTTGGTCGCGCGAGTCAATCCAAAATCTTCCGGCTCAATCACATAGCGCCGATAACTGCCGTCTTTCAATTCACAAATGCTGGTCGGCGCGCTTATCGAAATTTCGTCAAGCCTATCTTGCCCGAAAATCACAAGCCCGCGTCGCACGCCAAGATTATTCAAAACTTTAGCAAGCGGATCAAGCAAATATTCATCGTAAACGCCCAGAACCATTAATTGCGGTCGCGCAGGATTCGTCAGCGGTCCAAGAATATTAAAAACCGTGCGAATACCTAATTCTTTGCGAATAGCGCCAACATATTTCATAGACGCGTGGTATTTCTGCGCGAAGAAAAAGCAAATGCCAATTTCGTTTAAAAGTTCAACGCACTTTTCCGGCTCAAGATTAATATTGACGCCGAGCGCTTCAAGACAATCCGCCGCGCCGGATTTGGAACTCGCCGCCCTGTTGCCGTGCTTAGCAACTTTAATGCCCGCCGCGCTAATTATAAACGCCGCCGTCGTTGAAATATTTATTGAGCCAGCGTGGTCGCCGCCAGTACCGACAATTTCAAGAACTTCGCCGTTAATTTTCGTGGTGTCAATTTTCAAAGCGTGTTCCCGCATAGCCGCCGCCGAGCCGTAAATTTCGTCAATCGTCTCAGCCTTAGCACTTTTGGTTGAAAGAGCCGCCAAATACGCCGCATTTTGTACCGCCGACGTTTCGCCGCTCATAATTTCGTTCATTACCGTGTAAGCTTCCTCATAAGTCAAATCGCCCTTGCTGACGACTTTCTTAATTGCCTCTGCTATCATTAAAATTTTTGCCTCCTAAATTGCGCGCCCAAAGAAATTTTTAACTTCGTCGCTGTCGCGCCCAAGAATTTTTTTGCCGGTAATCTTTTCGACGGCGTCAAGCAATAAACCTGCGCGAGCGGCGATAAATTCATCAAAATTATCTTCACTCAAATTTTTAAAATCAATCCAATGAGATGTTACGCAATTTTTCAAATCGCTATTTTTATTCATAATGTGTTTGAGGTATTTGCTTGGAGCATTACCGCCGATACTTCTATTTGTACTATAAGAGAGCGGGGTTTTATTAATTATGGAATTCCATTTCGATTTAGGATAAACTTTTCTCAGACAATAACTTTGCGGGAAAATATGATGAATATCAATTTTCTTAGATTGATACGATACAAAATCCATTGTTTGCCCGTCAATAAAATCTCGCGCAGAATTTTTCAAAATAAGCGCCATAAAACCTTTGTAAGCCGCGCTGTTTCGAGTTTGAAGGGTCGTCAGTCTCATCGGATTAAAATTACAATTTTTGACAATCTCTGGAAGATTTGAAGGATCGTCTATCCAGTTCATAAAATCGATAACATCATCACCGTAAGAGCCGCTACTAGCCCCGTACATTTCGCCAAAAACGCCGCACCAATACCATTGTCTAATTTTATTTCTGATATTTGAAATGCCGATAAGATTTTTTTCTATAAGCAGTGCAAACATCACGGACATAGGCGTTAACTGCGAAATATAAGGTATGTCGCCAGAAACAAAGATGCGCTCTTCATTCAAAAAATTTTTTAACTCTACAAAGCCTGTAGTCAAAATCTCAGCACAATTTTTATATTCTTCCAATGACAAATTTAAAACGTCTTTCTGCTTGCAACTGACAACTTTTTTGTTGCTTTTATAAGTTGCCAATAATGTACACGCCATGAGAAAATCAGCTGATTTGATTACATTTAAAATTTCTCTGGAAAAATATTGTGTCTGCCGCATATCCCAATCCGCTCGCAGGTTAAAATTATCCATTGCAAAAGTTGCCGTCACCAATTCAAAAACCGTTAGCGACACTCCGCCGGTATTAACATTTTCAAAAACTTGGCAAATCGC
>CAJOIB010000062.1:0-1048 GCA_905234705.1 uncultured Selenomonadaceae bacterium
GGCAGTAATTACGATTGATGCGTCTGCGCGAGCAAATTCAGTTAACATTACCGGCAACACTAAGAATAACAAAATTATTGGTACGGCTGGCAATGACACAATTTCTGGAAACTCTGGCAAAAATACGCTGACCGGCGGCAAGGGCAATGATTTATTCATTTACAGCGGCGGCAATGACGTTATCACCGACTACATTTCAGGCGACGATACGATTCAAATTGCAAGCGGTTCAATTTCAAGTTATTCGGTGAGCGGCAAAGATGTTTCAATGAAAATTGGCAAGAATACGCTGAAAGTCACTGGCGGAAAAACTGCTACGCTTACAATTCTGGACGCTGAAAATAATGTTAACGTTTATCAAGGCGGCTTGATTTATGGCGGCGAAATTGCAAGTGCTACAGCGCTCAGCGTAACTTCGGCTTATGGAAATACGCTTTCTTCGTACGGCGCAAATGTTGAAATTATCGACGCTTCAGAGAGAAGTAAAGCCCTTAACATTACAGGCAATGCGAAGGCAAATCAAATTACCGGCACTAAGAAAAATGATAAGATTGACGGCGGCGCGGGTGCTGATACGCTTTACGGCGGCAAAGGCAATGACGTTTTAACTGGCGGCGCTGGCAATGACATTTTTATTTACACCGACGGCGACGGTAAAGACACAATCACAGACTACGCGGCAGGCGATGTAATTTCTTTGTCCGGCGATTATAATATTAGTTATTCGTACTCGTCGGCGAAGGGCGGCACTTCTACATTCAAAATCGGTAAGAGCGGAAGTATCGCTGTTAAAAATTCTGCAAATGCAGTTGTGACACTCATTGGCGCGAATGGCGAGGCAAGTATCGGCATTAAAAATAGTTTCTTGGCAGTCAACGATATTCCAGGATTTTCTTCAGGTTCGGGCACTAATGAAACAGTTTATGTCACAATGCCAGCTGAAACGGTCAATGTCACTTTACCGGCAGAAACAATCAACGTTACAATGCCTGCTGAAACAGTTAATGTGACGTTACCAGCTGAGACGGTTACAGTCGGCGGCAATGAT
>CAJOIB010000062.1:1070-10621 GCA_905234705.1 uncultured Selenomonadaceae bacterium
AGTTGGCGGCGATACTGTCACGGTCACGGTTGAGGCTGCACCTGTTACAGTTACCGTGTACGGCGGCGAAACCATTCCGGCTGACGAATCTTTAGATGTTGATTATGACGCAACGACAGTTACATTGGATTCAACTTTATCGGGAACGTTCAGCTTACCTGCTTATAATGCTTCAGTGAGTGTCGAGGCTGTTAATATTGACGGCTCTAAAGTTACAAATTCAGCGGCTATTTACGGTGACGACGCGGCTAATATCATTCGCGCAGGCAAGGCTGGCGGTACAATCTTTGCGGGCAATGGCAATGACGTTATCTATTGCGGCAGAGGCACAGATACGATTTGCTATGAAAGTGACGGCGGCAATAATGATACTATTTACGATTATAAAACAGGCGATGTTATTTTCCAATATTTTAAAGATTACTATGACGATACAACTTTTAAAAATGTTACGTTCAGCGGTGACGATATAATTATCAATTTTACTTCCGGCGAAAAAATCACTCTCAAAGACGCTAAAGACCAACGCGTTTCTCTACATGGTTGTTCTTATAATGATGGCTATAATTGGTATTCGCATTACAACACATTTGGCAGAGTGTCAATTTCCGGCAGTTCGGTTTCATTGAACAGCGATTATCAAGGCAGTTTCAACGCTTCGCACTACACAACGGCTTTCACGACAATTAACGCGTCGCAAGTCAAGGAACAGACCAATATTTATGGCAACGATACGATTTATTGCGGTGCTGGCGTTGATTCGATTGTGTATGAAAGCGGCGGCGGCAACGATACTGTTTGCAGCATTGGCGCGGGCGATTACGTCAGTCTTAAGGACTGCACGGTTAAGAAAATTTCCGTGAGCGGCACCGACGTGATTATCAGCATTGAAGATTCAACCAACAAAATCACGCTCAAGGACGCCACCGGCAAGAGAATCTGGATTAGCGGTCAGAACTGGCAAACTTATACAGCGGCGAGCAGTGCTGATATTATTGAAGATTTTTGGTTCACTGAAGATAATAATTTTGTTTCGAGCGGCGGCGATTTGGATTCCATTATCGATGAAAGTAATTCGCTGGCAAATCTCAATTTCAATCCGGTTGATGCGGATAATATTTTCGCGCAGGATTCGCCCGCAATTTCTTACAATCTCGACAAGAAAAAGTAAATTCTGCGCGACGGCCAAAGATTAAAAATTTCTTAAGAAAGCACAAAAATTAAACTTTTTCAAACCTCTTACCGATAATTAAGTAAGGGGTTTTTTTTGCGCGCAAAAATATTGGAAGGGTGGGTTCTCTTATGGCCACAGAAATTAATGGATTGATTTACAATACAAGTGATTCTTTGACGGCAAATGCCATTACTATAACGGCTAGTTATGGAAATACATTGCAGGCTTCAAATTACGGTTCAAAAGTCGTGACGATTTCAACAGCTTCGACGCGAAAAAATGGAACTAATATTACCGGCAACTCAAATAACAACGTTATAGTTGGAGGCGTCGGCAATGACACAATGACTGGCGGCACGGGCAACGATACGCTCACCGGCGGCAAGGGCAATGATGTCTTCATTTACACGGCGGGCAATGACGTTATCACCGATTACACTGCTGGACAGGATACTGTTAAAATTTCCGGCACGGCAACTTATTCAATCAGCGGCTCTGATGCAATTTTCAAAGTCGGCTCAAATACGCTGAAAGTTAAAGGCGCTAAAACCTCCGCAATTACCGTTGCCGATTCAAGCAGCAGTTTGAAAACTTATCAAAATGGTTTGATTTACAACGGCGCAAGTTCAGTCAGCGCGACCTCTTTAACGGTTACTTCTTTTTACGGAAATAAATTAGCTGATTCTGTTTACGGCGCTAATGTCGTAACAATCACCGGAGCAAGTCTTACCAAGCCAATTAATATTACCGGCAATACTAAAGACAACGTGATTATCGGCTCAACCGGCAATGATACGCTCGGCGGCGGCAAAGGTAACGACACACTTACCGGCGGCAATGGTAAAGATTTGTTTGTCTACACAGCGGGCAATGACGTTATCACCGATTTTACAGCCGGTCAAGATACGATTAGAGCCACGGTCGGCGCGGTTGCGAGTTACTCTATCAGCGGCTCGGACGCCATTTTCCAAATCGGCAAAATCGGATCTGTCACTGTTAAAAATGGTAAGACTTCAGCTATCACGCTTATGGATTCCGGCAAAAAAGCCCTCACTTATCAAAACTCTATCGTTTACAATAACGCCACGGTTGCTAAATCTACCGCTATCACAATTATGTCCGGCGCAACGAGTACTTTGGATTCGGCAACTTACGGCTCAAATGTCGTCAGCGTTGACGCCTCCAGTCGTACTGCCGCTTTAAAATTCACCGGCAACACAAAGGCTAATAAAATTTCCGGCGGTAGCGGCGCTGATACGCTTGACGGCGGCAAAGGTAATGATACCTTATTTGGCGGCGCGGGCGAAGATGTTTTTGTCTATGCAGTTGGTGAAGGCAATGACGTTATCACCGATTACACGGCGGGCGAAGATTTTATCAAAATTTCCAGCGGCACTGTTACAAGTTACGCTGTTAAAAGTTCCGACATCGTTATGAAAATCGGCTCGGGTAGCGTCAAAGTTAAAAATTCTAAGGCAGCTGCGATTACAGTCATTGACGCGGACGATAACGCTACAACTTATCTTTCCGGCTTGATTTACAACGGCTCAAATACCACGAAGGCGGCTGCTGTTTCTGTCACTTCAAATTATGGCAATACGCTAAGTTCCTACAGTTCAAATATCGTTTCAATTAGCGCCGCGGAACATTC
The DNA here is from genome assembly GCA_905234705.1 of uncultured Selenomonadaceae bacterium. Classification (GTDB taxonomy): domain Bacteria; phylum Bacillota; class Negativicutes; order Selenomonadales; family Selenomonadaceae; genus Quinella. The sequence goes on from CAJOIB010000062.1 coordinate 3,896, forward strand.
TGCCGCGATGAAAATTGTTGGCAATACCAAAAACAATTACATTGTCGGCACTGAAAAAAATGATACGATTGACGGCGGCACTGGCTCAGATACGATTTACGGCGGCAAGGGCAATGACGTTTTAACCGGCGGCACTGGCAAAGACGTTTTCATTTACAATTCCGGCGATGGCAACGATACGATAACCGATTATACTGTTGGCGAGGATACGCTGAAAGTTATTGGCGCGTCCATTGGCACATACACCGTTACTGGCAATAACGCCGTCATAAAAATTGGCAGCGGCGCTGTTACTTTGAAAGACGTTGGCGACAAGGAAATTGTTATCGCGGACGAAAATGATAATGCTCGCGTTTACAGAAATGGTTTGATTTACGGCGGTACAAGTGTTGCGCGCGCTAAATCTTTAACTGTAACTTCAGCTTATACTGGCGATTTGAGTTCGTACGGCGCAAATGTTGTTTCGATTGACGCCTCCGCTCGCACGAGTGCCATTGAACTTGTTGGTAATGCGGGCAACAATTATATTTCTGGCGGCAACAAAGCTGATACGATTGAAGGCGGCGACGGCGACGATACCATTATTGGCAACAAAGGCGCTGATACTTTAACCGGCGGCAATGGCGCTGATGTTTTCGTTTATGACAGCGGCGATGGCAATGACGTTATAACGGATTACACCGCGGGCGAAGATACTATTTCACTGGCGGGCGATTATCCTGTTGTTTATTCAGTGAGCGGCTCTGACGCCTATTTGACAATCGGCAAGGGCACTATCACTTTGCAGGGCGTTGGAAATGATTCTATAATCGTTGTAGGCGCAAATGAAGTTGCCAGCGTTTGTTACAACGGCGCAATTCAACTTGCCAGCGGTAAGAGTAATACCACTTTGCCAACAGATTTACTTTTCGATACAACCACCGACACTTTGAGAGCTACAGCCGTTACGATAACTTCAGACTACAGCTTGACTGCATTTAATGCGAGCAAATATACTTCCCTGCAGGCGATTGACGCTTCCGGACGCTCGGCGATTAGCATTACCGGCAACGGGCTTGATAATATCATTTATGGCGGCGCGGGCAAAGGCTCAATGAATGGTGGCGTTGGCGACGATACGCTCATTGGCGGCGACGGCAATTACACTTTAACCGGCGGCAGTGGCAATGACATTTTCGTTTATGAAGGCAGCAACAATTATTACGTGATAACCGATTATGCGGCAAATGAGGATAAAATTTCGCTGGACGGCGCGACTGTTGAGAGCGGTATGGTTAGCGGCAACAATGTTATTTTCTCGTTGAGCGAAGGCGTATTGAAACTCCGGAACGCCAGGAACAAAAAAGTTACTTTCATTAATGGCACTGTTGAAACCGATTATCTGAACGGCGAAGCCCTTGAAGACGGCGTTGAAGTTACGGGAACTACAGTTACACTTTCCAGCCAATTCGACGGTACTTTTAGCCTGGATTCCTACAACGCTATTCTCAACGATCCTGCCGTGAATATTAACGCCTCATTAGCTACTGTCAGCAATGTTTTGTACGGCAATGACACTGTCAATTTCATTTGGGCAGGCACAGCGGGCAGTGAAATATACGCGGGCGCTGGCGACGATTATATTTACGGCGGCGCTGGCAACGATACAATTTACATTTACGAAAACGACGGCAACAATACGGTTTACAATTATAAGAGCGGCGATTGCATTTATTTGGCGACCGACGCTGAGCAATTCAACAATATTTCAATTAGCGGTAGCGACGTAATTATTAATCTGAAGAGCGACGAAATTCTTACATTGAAAAACGCGCGCGAGCAACAGATTTACATTTACGATTATCAAAACGACGGACCTACAACTTACAGAAACACATTCGGCAAAATCACGATGTACGGCAACGCGGTTACTTTGGACAGCGATTATACCGGAACTTTCGACCCGAGTTATTATTCGACAACGATTGTAGATATTAATGCTTCCGCGGTTAGAAATGTTATCGGTGTTTACGGCACGAGTAATACGAATGTAATTTCCAGCGGCGATGTTGGAATTTCGATTTACGCGGGCGCGGGCAACGATACCATTTACAGCGGCAACGGCAATGATTCTATTCGTTACACTTCCGGCAATGACGTTATTTACAATTACAGAACCGGCGACTTCATCGATTTTGGCACGAACAATATCAATTACCAATTTAACTACGTCAGTTTCAGCGGCGACGATGTGATTTTGAATATGACTGGCGGCAATAGGATAACGCTCAAAGACGCCATTGACCAAAGGATTCACATTCGCGGCAACAATCCCGAAGCCTTCAACATTGAAAGTACATTCGGTAAAGTTACCTTCAGCGATACGACGGCGATTTTGGCGGCGGATTATTCTGGTACATTTAATTCTGCACATTACACAAACGCTGTTTCAAATATTGACGCGAGCTCTGTTACGGGCGAAGCTGTTATTTACGGCAACAGTTCAGCAAACGTGATTTATGGCGGCAGTGGTTACAGCTACATTTACACGGGCGCGGGCAATGATACGATTTATGCGAGTAGCGGCGGCAGTTATATTGACGGCGGCGCGGGCAATGATTATATTTCGCTCACGGGCGGCTCGAATGCTATTGCGTATAACGGCAGCGGCGGTAATGATACGGTTTACGGTTTCACTGCGAACGACAGAATTTATTTGACCAGTGAAGAATCTCAATTTAACGGCGTTTCGCTTACCGACAATGACATTGTTATCAATCTCGTTAACGGCAACCAGATAACTTTGATGGACGCGCGCTATAAGAATATTAGGATTAGCGATATGCAGGAGGATTCACGTTACAGCGAATACACGGCTACTTTCGGCAATGTTGTGATAAACAGCGACGCGGTTGTTTTGAACTCGGATTACAGCGGCGAATTTAATCTTGCGTATTACGACAGCGACAGACCGTCCAATATCAACGCGCAAAATGCAACTTTGGCGGTAAATATCACCGGCGACGACAGAGACAACGTGATTTATTCTGGCGTGGCAGGCGGTACGCTCAATGGCGGCAGTGGCAATGATACGATTTACTGCGGCGACGGCGCAGATTCGATTGAATATTACGCGGACGGCGGCAGTGATGTTATTGTTGACATTGGCGACGACGATAAGATTTATTTGAACAATGCGCAGACTTCCACAGTTACCGTCACCAATTCGGACATTGTTATCACGACGGTTTCTGACAAGACTATTACGATTAAAGACGGCGCGGATAAGACTTTCCAAATCAATGATGAACTTTGGTCGACTTACGCGGCGGATTATTCCGGCGAGGATAATTCAAGCTCAGCTGATTTGGTTGAAAATTTCTGGTTCGCCGAGGATAATAATTTTATCGGCGCAAATAATCTGGACGCGATTATGGACGACGGCGCGGCTATTACCGGCTTGAATTTCAATGACAAAGACATTTTCGCGCAGGACAAGCCCGATTTAACTTACGTTTCCAATGATACTAAATAAAATTTTCTCCTTATGAGTAAAAAAACCAAACCTCTGCCGATTGGTGGAGGTTTTTTTGTAAATTTTAATGTTCTACTAATGACAACGCTCAAAAAAAATTGTAAAATTACAGCGTAATTCAAGGAAAGGCGGTGCTAAAAATGAAGAAAGTTTCTGAAGTTTTAACTGCATTAATGATTTGTGGAATTTTAGGATTTGGATTGTCGAATGATAAAGCAGAAGCGTCAGAAGCCGCATTAACGCCCGATTTGCCGGAAGTTCAAGAGCTTAAAAGACCGTGGCGCGAACCTCCTCCTCCACCACCACCAAGACCATGGGGACCAGGAAGATCAGGTCATGATTGGGGAAATCCTCCTCCACCGCCCGAATGGGGACGTCATCAGCCACCACCTTCTGGGCATCGTCCACCTCCGCGTTGGTAAAATCGCATTTTTTACGAAATACTTTTCAAGGGATTGATTATTATGAAGAAACTGGTAAGAAATTCGATAATGGCGGCGATTTTGGGCTGTGCATTTTTGAGTTCGGGATTTTTGCCGGTTTCGACTAATAACTTAGATTTGAAGGACACCGACAAATCTGCTACAGTGAATTTATCTGAAGATCCGTCGCATGAAACGGAGCGTAAGGAATTTTGGCGGAAGTTTCGCGAATCTGTAACTCCGCGCGAAAAAAATCCCGAGAAATATCCTGAACCACCGCCAGCAGCGCGGTATAAACCGCCCCCTAAGGAAGTTCATCCTAAAGAAGTTCATCCCAAGGAAGTTCATCCACAAGAAGTCAATTAAAAAAATAATACTCCACTCGATTTAATTTAATGAGCGGAGTATTTTTTTGCCGTTTGTTAATCGAATTTTAGATTTTTAAGTTCGGGATAAAGGTCGCCAATTGATTGAGAAATTTCCTGCGGTTTTAGTAAATCGATAACGGGCTGCATTGTCTTGAAAAAATTATCTTCGTCCTGCATAAGCGTAAGGATAGCGGCGGCGTTAGCGGCGTCAGCAAGTGCGGTATGGTGCGTGCCTTCAAAGTTGCGATTTATCGCGCCGACAGCGTATCTTAAAGCCAGGCTGTTGTGCAAGCCGATTCTGTCGTCAAATTCTTTTTGAATGTCGATCCATTGCCTTTCTAATTTGCGCACGTCGAATTGCTTCAATTTGTAAGAGCATTCGCTTTTGAGCTGGTTAATATCGGAGGAACTCCAAGAATAAATTTTCATATCCCAGCCGCCGACCCATTTGAAGAAATTTTTAAATTCCTCGACGAACATATTTTTATCGGCGACCATTTCATTGGTTATGCCGGTTAGGTTAGTAATATGTTTGCTGATACTGCTAAATTCCGGTTTCACGTAACATTGAAATTCGTCGATTTGCTGATAATTTTCGTCCAGCTTAACCGCGCCAATTTCAATGACCTCTTCCAAAAGAAATTTTCTGACCTCGCGCATACTGCGTTGTATAGGATTCATTTCCAAATCTATCACTATATGAACCATTCAATCCCCTCGCATTTCAAAGTTCGTTTCATTGGAAGGTTAGCACAAATCCGCTCATTTGTAAACAATATCGGCATTTCTTTTATCCGTGAGCGCCTCTTATTTTTGGTTATAAAGTTTTCGCGCAGAACAAAATGTACATCGTTGCCAATGCGAAATATGGACCATAAGCAAAATAACTTTTTCGATTTTTACGATTAATTAAAATCAGCAACAGCGCTGCTATTCCGCCCAATACACACGCCATTATCACCACGCGCAATAAATTTTCCGAGCCGAGCCATATTCCCAAAACAAAAATCAATTTCACGTCGCCGCCGCCAATTCCGCCGTGCGTCAATGTCGCTATCAGCAAAAATATTCCGCCGCTTATTAGCGCCGCCGATAATCTGTCAACCAGCGGCAAATTCAAATGGAACAGCGCCAATATCCCTACCGCCGCGAACGGCAATAGCATTTTGTTGAAAATTACGTACTGCTCAAAGTCCGTGAAAATTATCAGCGCCAGAAAAAAATTCGCCGCGATTAAATAAACCTGCAGTGGCGCTTGCACCTGCGCGAGATTGTAAATGCTCACGAATAAAATTGCGGCTAAAAGCGGCTGTCGAAATTTAGCGCGGCTTTGTATTTCCTCTGGGAAACTTAGCGGCGCTGTCGGTAATTTGTATAAAAAATCTATCCAGCGCGAGCCAAAAAATGTCAGCGCCAAACTCAAAATTATCGCCGTCAACATAGCAATTCAAGATAAATTTCAGCGTCCAAATCTTTAAACACATTGAACACAACGATTAAATCATTGAGCGCTAAAAATTTTTTCACAGTGGCAACGGCAATTTCGGCGGCGCGGCGATTCGGAAAATGAAATTCGCCCGTCGAGATACAGCAAAACGCAATGCTTTTCAAATTATTTTGCGCGGCAATTTCAAGACAGGATTTATAACAATCGGCGAGCAAATTTTCTTCAGCGGCTGTTGGTTTATCGGAATAAATAATCGGACCAACGGTATGAATCACGAATTTGCTGGGCAGATTAAACGCGGGCGTAATTTTCGCGTGACCGGTGGGCTCATTGCCGGTAGAAATTTTATTGCAAGCGTCGCGCAGTTGTAAACCGGCGGCTGAATGAATCGCGTTGTCAATGCAATTATGAAGCGGCACAAAACAGCCGAGCAAAGCAGAATTGGCGGCGTTAACGATGGCGTCAACTTCAAGGCGCGTAATGTCGCCCTGCCAAATTTTAATCTTCGGCTCAACGTCCGGAATATCTGAAAGTTTAACCACGCCGCGCTCTTGCACTTCGGCGGATAAAATTTCGTCCTGCACTTTTAAAAAATCTGCGTCAAGCGGCATAGGCGGGCGGACGTTCATCAGCGCGCGCAATAATTTTCGCTGTGAAATTAAATCGTTCGGCACGGGCGGGATTTTTACTTCCGGCATTTCGGCGATTAATTTTGAATTGAGCCATTTTATTTTTGAAAGTTTGTCCATTGGCGATACCTCAAATCTGCGCGAGAAAATCTTTAATATCGGCGTCGATAGCGATAGATTGAGCGGCAATTTGTTTCGGAATGACAGCCTCGCCCTTGTTGACGCAAATATAGCGCGCCTTAGGATTTTCGGCGGTGAAATTCCAAAACGGATACTTGATAATTCCTGGAGTATTGCCGCCAACGCCCAATTCCAAATAAACAATATCGCGGAGAAAATTTTTGTG
>CAJOIB010000063.1 GCA_905234705.1 uncultured Selenomonadaceae bacterium
ACGCAAATCCCTATCGCCATTATCAGAAATTTGCCCCTTGAAACCGCAAAGACCATTCCACGCCCAACCAATTAATTTGCCGCTGCCGTCCCGAAAATCGCGAAAACTCAAATCAAAAATTTCGTCCCTGGTATTTTTATTAATGCGGAAGGGCGATTTGTATTCTTTGAAAATCTGCGCGCCGTTAACCGTGATATTGTATTCGTCGATTTGGAAACCTAAATTCGCGGCGTAATCGTGAATGCGCGCGCTAAATTCGGAAAAATCTTTGCCGTACGGGACGGGCGCGACAAACGACAGATAATTTTTAATAGTAGTTTCATCAGTCAAAAATTTTTCTTCAACGTCAATCAGTTCGACTTTGAAACCGTGCGAATCAGCGTTAACGATCTTGCTCTCGATTTCTGTAACTTGCTTAATCACGGTGTCAACTGAAACGTCCAGCCCTTTGTAAAAATTCTCGCGAAGTTTTTTGGCGTCAAAGTGCATCGAATTAGCCTGATTTTCGCCAGCCGCCGTCGAAGTAAAAATCAATTCGCGACAATACGCCAGCCCGCAAAGTCTGCCGATACCGCGAAAACCCTTATCAGAATTTGAAGATTTATTCGACCGCGCGATATTCCGGAGCGTATTTTTAAAATCCATCGCCGCGATACCGCAACCGTTATCTTCAATGCAAATATAATTTTGGTCGAGCGTGATTTTAATCGAGCCTTCGCCCGCCGCCAAAATTCCGGCTTTCATAGCTTTGTCGATAGCGTCACAAGAATTTTGTATGTATTCGCGAAAAATCGTGCGCGCGTCCTTGTACATTCCCGTTGTCAAAATTTCAATGAGATTGACGCCAATATTAGATTCTGCCATTGCGTGTCCTTTCTAAATTATTCAACCTGTGTACCAATGCCGGAGGCCGTGAAAAGTTCCAAAATGATTGAGTGCGGGAGTCTGCCGTCGATAATGTGAGCCTTGCCTGTGCCGCTCTGTAACGCCCGTAGACACGCCTCAACCTTGGGTATCATTCCACCTACTATGACGCCGTCTTTAATGTATTGTCGGGCTTCCTGCGCCGTCAGAGTGGATATAAAAGTGCTCTTGTCCTCGAAATTTTTATAAACGCCCTCGGTGTCAGTCAACAGCAAAAGTTTTTCGGCTTTGAGCGCGCCCGCAATATCCGCCGCCACATAATCCGCGTTGATATTGTAACTTTCGCCGCCTTCACCCACGCCAATCGGCGCGATAACCGGAACGTAGCCGCTCTTAATCAAATCTTCAACAATGCGAATGTCAACTTGCTTAGTCTTGCCGACGTAGCCAATATCAACCTTAGTTTTTTCGCCTTGCTCATAAACCGTGGCTAATTTTTTTTCAGCGTGAATCAAATCTGCGTCCTTGCCGCTAATGCCAACTGCGCGAACGCCGCGGCGATTTAACAGCATTACAATTTCAGAATTAATTTTGCCCGCCAAAACCATTTCCGCAATTTCAACGGTTTCTTCGTCAGTAACTCTTAAGCCGCTGACAAATTCAGTTTCCTTGCCGAGTTTTTTCAAAAAGCCGGTAATTTCCGGACCGCCGCCGTGTACGATAACGACGTTAATGCCGGTGTACTTCATCAGCGCGATATCCTGCATAACTTTTTCTTTGAGCGCGTCGTTAACCATAGCATTGCCGCCATATTTGACAACAACAGTTTTGCCGTAAAATTGCTGAATGTAGGGCAGAGCCTCAATCAGAATTTCAGCTTTATCGGACGCCGCGGAAATTGTATTTTCGTCGCGCAGGACTTCAGCCGGTTTCGCTTCGGCGGTTTCATTGATATTAGCGGAAACATTTTCAATGAGTTCGCGCGTCAATTTGCTTAAAAATTCTTCGTCAATCTTAGCTTTTTTAAGATTTTCCTCAAATGAGCCTTTTTCCGCGAAAAAACTTTTCAGCACGCGCTCCGCCAATTCATTTTTAAGTTCGTCTTCAGTCAGCATTAAATCACCCTTCCTCGTCAACAATTTCAAAATGGTAGCCACGAACATTTTTACGCTTGCCGCGCAACACAAGCCCAATTCCATGAGAATCTACATTCATAACACGACCGGCTTCGTCCATACTTTTAAAAATTTGATTTGTTTCAATGCAACGCACAGGTTGACTAGCTTTTTTATGAACAGGTTCACTATCACCATCGACGTATTCAAAGCTACAGCCTTTAATGGAGCGCAACTTTCCCGCCAACACAGCTGAAATATTCGGCGCGTTTAAATCATATTCTTCAGCGGCGGCTTTGATACTAGGAAAAATTTCACCGGTCTCAATGCAACGAATTTTCCTGCAATGTTTCTCTTGACATACTCCCCACGAATAAATTCGGGGGATTCTGCTATCAACAGCATTTGCCTCTAATAGAGGTCTTACGATGCCTCCTGCACAGGTCGATGCCCCAACCTGATGGAGTACAAATTGATTGTGTTTTAAAATTGCATTAAACGCAAGTGGTTAAAAATATGCGCCGTAATTAAATAAATTCCAATTCTTTTTGAGCTCATTTTAGAATATACTCCGATTATTTGCGACAAACAATAAAAAATTACGTCGTATAGTCGGCATTTATTTTAATATAGAGAAAGCTGGTATCACAAGTCCAAATAGTTGCATCAGCCGCGCCCATTTCAAGTTCAATGTCCAAAATAATATCTTTTGCCGCTAAAACTTTTTTCATATCTTCAGCATTGAATTTAACGCCAATGCCATTAGCATAAACCGGAATGCCGCCATATTTAATTATAATTTTGTCGGGATTAATCTTGACGCCGGAATAACCAACTGCGCAGATCACGCGTCCCCAATTGGCGTCCTCTCCGAACAGCGCTGTTTTAACTAAGCTGGAATTTGCAACCGCCATGCCAATTTTTTTAGCATCAGCGAAATTTTGTGCGCCGCTAACATTGATTGTAATGAATTTGGTTGCGCCTTCGCCGTCCGCCCACATTTCTTTGAGCGCCGCGTAGAATTTAACGTAGTCAGCATTTTTCTCGGTAATTTTCACATTGCCAGCCGCGCCATTCGCCAAAACTACAACCATATCGTTCGTCGAAGTATCGCCGTCAACAGTTAACATATTAAAACTAATTTCAGTAATTTCGCTGAGCGCTTCCTGTAAAAGTTTTTGGTCAATGTCAACGTCCGTCGTGATAAAGCAAAGCATTGTCGCCATATTCGGCATAATCATACCCGAGCCTTTTGCAATAGCGCCGAGCCGAACTTCCTTGCCGCCAATCTCAATCTCCGTCGCGCAGGCTTTAGAATACGTGTCAGTCGTAATAATCGCATTGCCAGCATTGACGCTACCGTCTTTGGAAAGTTCCTTGACAGCATTTTTAATGCCGGATTCCATTTTCGCCATATCCAGATTAACGCCAATAACGCCGGTCGACGCAACAATAACGTCATCTGCGCGACAATTCAATTCCTGCGCCGCAATTTCAGCCATTTTTTCAGCGTCGTGCAAACCTTGCTCACCTGTACAAGCATTAGCACAGCCCGCATTCGCCACAATCGCATGAGCTAAGCCCGTACCAACTACAACTTTGCTGACATGAACCGGAGCTGCCGCTACCTGGTTTTGAGTGAATACGCCCGCAACTACAGCAACTTTCTCGGTGTAAATCAAGGCAACGTCCAAATTGCCGCTTTTTTTGATACCTGCGCGAACGCCCGCCGCTTTGAAACCTTGTGGATAAGCGACGCCCGCCGCCTTGTGTTTTTCGTTAAACATTAATAGAAAACTCCTTCCAAATTTAAAATCACCACGGCGTAAATTGCCAGTGAACTTCTACCTTGTCACGCTTCTGCCGCCAACGGAAAATCGCCGTCGAACAATGCAAATCGCGATACCAATAATAGTCAGCGTCTTCAAGTGTACCCTTTTTAGCGTCGAATTTCAAGCCAGCCACGAATCGGTCTTTGTCTGTCAAGCGGTAACTCGCGCCAAGGGCAAATTTCGTTGAATAATCGTCGTTGTCATAATCGTAAAGCGAATTCTTTGAAGTGCTACGATTATGCTCGTATGAAGTATAAGCAGCAAAATTTTCGTCAAATTCCCGAAACAGTGTCGCATTGTAATTAAAACCGTTCAAATGTCGATTGCCGGTCAAGCCGCTGTTCGAGTGCTTAATATCGTCCTTCATAATTTTATAGCTGGCGTGCAACATCAGATTATATTTTTCCCACAAAACAATCGGATCGTGCGACACGCCAATTTCAAATTCCTGGTGAGTACTTGCCGCGTTATCGGCGCTCCAATCGCCAATTTCATATTCCGCGGTATAAGTCAGCGGCGAGCCTTCGATTTTCTTGCTGTAGTACAAATCAAGCGAAGGCTCTTTCTTAATCCAGCGACCGTCGCTGTCGTAGTAAAAGCCGTACAAAGTCCGCGCCGTAAAATCTTTGTTCAGATAATGAAATTCGCCGCTGCTACGAATGCCGCGCTTAGTTTCAATGTGCGCGTTCAAAATCGCCTGGTAATGACTATTTTTTAGCGGAAATGTAAAAGTGTCTCGAACGTAAAAGCCGTGATTGGAACTGTAGCCGAAACGCGGAAAATATGTTTCTTCAGCGCCGTCAAGTTTGCGCTCATTATATTTTTGCGTGCCGACAAGAAAATCGCCTATCCATAAACCAACGTCATACATCCGAATAATTTGCTCCGGATAAATTTCCATACGTTTCGCGCTGACTCGATAATCCGGATTGCGCGCGCCGCATTTCGTCTGATAAGCGTCGTAGGCAACAATGTGGTCGGGATAAAATTCAAAGCGTTTGCCCGCAATGTAATAATCGCCAACTTTGCCCTTGACGCGCTCCATTGTACCGGTTTTTTTCGCGTAATTGTAAAAAGTATTATAGCCGTCCAAAGTCACGCGCGGCGCATTTTCGTTAATCTGAATCATGTGCGATTTGCCCTTAACGCGAACTTCATTTTCATTGACGTTGCCGCTCGCCTCTGTACTTTGAAAACGATAGCCTTCAAGCTGAATAATATCGACGCGCCCTTTAGCAATAAATTCGCCCGTAACCGCATTGAAAATTAAATCGTCGCCCTCAAACGCAACCGGTACAGGCGCGCCTTCTTCAAGCGATTGTGGCAAACGCGATTTAGCTTCTTCAATGTCAGCCTTCAATTCAAGTTGATCTTCGCTCCATAAATCTGTACGCGCTGCGCGACGCCGATTTTCCAGGTAGTCGAAAATCTCAGTGCCGGTATCTGAACTGGATTTATAAGCCGTATTTCCCACTGCCGGAATTATCCCCAATGCGCATATCGTAGCCAATATTATTTTTTTCATTCAATTTCGCCGCCATTCAACACAATCTTAACTAAATCGCCCATCAAAGAATCGTCATTATAATTTCGCGTGGGTCTGATTTGTTCGTCCGATTTAATTTCCGTGCGTTTATCGTAGGAATAAGTTTTTATTGAGCGAATAATATATGTTTGGAGGCGATGGTTTATCCTAAGATTCACGGCGTCCATTTGATTCAAATTGATTCTAATGACAATCATATTCACCCGAAAGACCGAGGCGTTTTCTTCAGCAAATGAATCTAAATCTACAAAATAACCGGTATCGTCCTCGGCATCGATGAATTTCAGATTTTCCGCCGCGCAAATTTTCACGTCAATAAAAATAACGGTGGCAAATAGCAAAGCACAAAAAACTTTTCTCATTAATTGAATGCCCCTATCTTTGGTAAATTAGCGGCGATTTGCTTACAAATTTTAGCCGACTATTAAAAAACTCCTGCCGTCAATAAAATCTTGATTTTCGATTAGATTTAGCCGCTGAAGGTAAGGTTTAATTTGGTCATAAACATCTGTAAAGAATATATGAATCGCGTATTTGCGAAAGTTTTGCACAAGCCGCTCTAAACTAATTTGGCCCTTGGAATTTTCAAGGATAATGTATTTGCCATTTTTCAAATCAAATAAATGCTGCACGAGGGCAGAATATTTGCTTTCGCCAAAGAAAATAGGTTGCCTTTTATCCATAAGCGGCAAGAGGATATTGAATTTTTTTAACGATTGAGCTAACACGGCGGCGCGCCTTTGCTCCATCAAAAATTTTATATAGTAAGCCGCGCGCTCGAATAATAATTTCCAACCGTCCGCGTGCATTTTTATCAGCGCCCTTGACATTGCCGAATAATTTTCCGGATTCAGACTGAGCGCAACTTCGCTCGTTCCGTATTGCCAGCCGTACTTTGGAATTGAACCCCACAGCGACAAAATTTCCCGCGGATGTTGCGGAACGTAAGTTTTAATCCCGCGCTCCTGGCAGGCAAACGAAATGCACATATCTTCACCGACGTATTTAAATTCTGCGCCATAAGTTTTATTCACCATCCATTTCAAATATTCGCGCGCCACAAACCAGGCGTGACCAACAAAATCAACTTCCTGAGCATTTTCGTATCCGCGGCTATCACAATTTTATCGCCGGATTTAACCGCGTCCTGGTATAAAAATATTCGCGCAGGTTTCAGCGTCTGATTTTTGACGGCGTCAAGCTGCTGTTCCAAAATTTCGGGGCGTCGATAAGCCGACAGCACCACGTCAACGTCAACGCTCATAGATTTATTGTCGAACATCCAGCATTTTTGCTTTGCATAGGGCGTCGTCTCAATCATATACGGGCGCGTGATTTTTCCGTGCGTGATAAAATCAATCGCGCTTCCAAAATCTATGTAGCAATTATGCGGATTATTTTCAAAGAGCGCCTTACGCGGACATTGGACCGGCTGAAACCACGTACAGCATATCGCGCGCGTCGCCGGTTTCGTCGATAATTTGCTGAATAAGTTTGGCGGCGTCATTTTCCCAAAATTTAACGCAATCGTCGCTAATAGTATAATGCTTTTTGATATTCAATTTACCGTAAGTTTTGCCGAGTCCGCGATAATTTGTAAGCAAAATGGCTTCGCGCTCCAGGCTCAAAAATTTTTCCTTGAACTGCGCGAAATTAGCATTCACAAACAAATTGGCGAAAGTGATATTGCAGTTTTTTAAATGGCGAAGATACCAATAATAACTTGCGGAATCGCAGCAAGGACAACTGATGGCGTAAATAAAGTTTGGATTGGAAATACTGAGCGTTTCCTTTAAATCTTTGCCAAGCAATGTCAGCTTATTGCCTGCGTGCCAGCCTTCCTGCGCCTTAACGCGACTGCCGGTCATCAATAAACGTTCGCCGTCGCCGTACCTTGCCAATGCAAAATTTTCGCCGCGTTCGATTTTCCGCCAATATTTTTCAAATTCGGTTTCGAGGCGGAGTACATTGTCATTTTTAAAATCCGGATTAATCCAGAGCCACTGATTTTCTTGGCGGCAGACTATTGGAAATTCATTTTGCACGCAAATCACCCTCTCGTTATTTTGAAATCTGCCGATAGTATAAGCTTTAACGAAAAAGTTATCAAGAAATATTTGCCACGCTTGAAATTTTTAATGCAGCTCTTATAAAGTCGGTGTATACTGAAAAAAAAATTGGCGGTGAGGATAATGGCGAGGAAAATTTTTTTAGCGATATTTGCGTTGTTGATAATGTTACCGGAAATTTGCGCGGCGGGCATTTTGGATTATCCGCGAACAGCAGTGATTCCATTTACGAAAAAAGCCGCTGTTTCACCGGATATAAATTGGGACGACCAAATCAATGTGACTGCCGTTGTTTACGATGAACTTTTTCAGACAGGGAAATTTGATTTGCTCGACCGCGAATATTTGCAGGACATTCTCAATGAGCAAGTTCTTCAAGAATTGATGTCGAAACCCGCGGAATCAACTTATTTGGAAGGCGCGGAATATTTGGTTGTCGGTAGTATCGACGGCTTGAGCACGAAAAAGCGCGTTGGCGAAGTTTTTGGATTTGGCAGTAATCGCTATACGGTGGTTGCGCGGCTCTCTGCGCGAGTGATTGACGTTGAAACGAGCCGCGTAGTTTTAACGGGTCGCGCAGTTGCTGAATCGACGATTAAATTGACAAAAGCGCCGTTTAGGATTATTCGCATTGGCAGCCACGACGTTAACGAGGAACTTGTAAGCGACGCACTTGACAAAGCGGCGGTTGCGTTGGTTGATAATTTAATGGCTCATATGAAATACGCGCGAGGGTAAAGCGATGAAAAAATTTTTTTCCTACCTACTCTCCACTCTCCACTATTCCCTAATCCCTATACTAGCGGTGATAATTTTTTGGAATGTACCGGCGGAAGCGGCGTTTGAAAGTTCGGGCGGCGCGCGAATTTTATTGGCGGAAGTGGCAAGTTACGGGCAATATCAGCTCAAGCCGGAGTTCATGGAAAATTTTTACGATATTATCAATGATAAATTGCAGGCGCATTTTGAAGTTGAAACGCGAATGACTTTGCTTGACGAAGAAAATGACGAAGCCGAGGTATTTTCGCTGATACATATGGACGTGATTGCACACAGCCGCCTTTATCGCCGCGAACTTGCAAATGTGAAAATGACGCGCTATGGCGATTCTGTTATGGGCAAAGATTATTATCAAGACGAAATTGAAACTGAGGCGCGCCGGAAATTGGAGGGAACGCCCTATTATTTGACGCCGAAAATCAGTTATTACGTAAAAAAACTTGGTGAAAAGTACGACGTTGACTATATGCTTTTCTGCAATGTTCGAGACGCTGATGTTTGGCGGAAAACTGGCGGGATATTTGGCGCGAGTCCGGATTCAGACGATTTGCGCGGCAAGCGCGTTCAAGTCGAAATGGAATATTTTTTGATTAACGTTAAGAGCGGCAAAGTTTTTGAGGGGCAAAATTCCGATAAGCGCACGAGTTTAACCGTAAATGTTTTGATTGGCGAATACGGCAACAATTACACGGTCGGCGATATGATTAATTACGTGCTGAATGACCAGGCTGATAAACTTGTGAAGAATATTTTGAGGCGTGGCTTGCAGGCGGTGATTTGAGATGAAAAATTTTCGCGCAGTTTTAGCTTTGTTGATTTTATTAATTTGGAGCGGGCGCGCAGCGGCGAAAGATTTGCCGGTGATTGGCGTAATGGATTTCACCAGCCGCGTTACCGTGACGAATTTAAGCGAAGAGCAGATTTTGACTTTTCAAACGGCGGCTGATATTATTATGGACGAATTGATAAATTGCGCGGAACTGCGCGATTTGACGGGCGAAACTTCCAAGGCTGTCCTTGATGAAATTTTGATTATGTCGCAGGTTGGGAAATTGACGCCGGAAATTACCGCGGCGGCTGAAGATTGCGATTATCTGATTGTTGGCTACTTGATGAATCTTAGTCGAACGACAAACGAGCGAATTATCGGCAAGAGCAATGGCATTCGCGCAGATTTGAGCGTGCGGATTTTTGATATGACGACAGGTAAGCCGATTAAAATTTTCACTGGTCACGGCGTTGCAAAGGCGCGCGCCAGTCGCATTGGCAATATCTTTCGCGCAGGGCAATTTGAATTTTCCGAGGACAGTTTAAATCAGGCGCTGGAAATGGCGGCGTTGGAAATTGCTCAGAAAATCAAGCGCAACATTTAATAGGAAATCACTATCAACAAAACGTCGAATTTTCGCAGATTGGAGGCGCAAAAATTTTTACCGCTAAACGACGTTTTAAATGTTGATTTTGGATTTATAAATTTTAAATTTTTACTGAGGATATTTTTAAGGGAGTGTTTATTTTGAAAACAAAATTTATGAAATGTGTACTTGCGGCAACAATTTCTATAGTATTGCTTGCGGCGACGGTTTTTGCCACGGAATCTTCAGTAGATTGGGGCAGAGGCATAATTCGTGCTACTGGCATCGGCTCATACAAGAAAGGTGAAACCAACCCTGGACTTCAAAGAGCGCAGGCAAAACGCGCCGCGACTATCGACGCTCAACGTACGCTTGCTGAGTGCGTTATGGGCGTTCAAGTTACCTCCGAATCTTCATTAAAAGATTTGTCTCTCGAATACGACGTTGTTAAAACCAGAATTGACACAATTATTAAAGGTATGAGCGAATCCAGCGTTAAATATTTTGATGATGGCACTTGCGAAGTTGTTTACGAAATGCCTATGTACGGCTCAAATCGTGCCTTGGCGGCGGCGGCTTTCTTGCCTTTCGAAGATCATGAAAAAGTTCCTTTCCCAGAACCTACTCCTATTGCCGACGAAGAAAATAATTCCATTGTCAACGGCGCTGCCACAAATAATTATACCGGCTTAGTTATCGACTGCCGCGGTAAAAAACTCAATCCTGTTATGTCGCCGGTTATCAGAAACAATGAAGGTAAATCTATTTACGGCTTTGAAAATCTTGACATTGACAAAGTTATTGAGCTCGGTATGGCGTCGTATACTCTTACTCCTAATGACGAAATCAGCCGTGAGCGCGCAGGCAATAATCCGCTCGTTGTCAAAGCTGTCAAACTCGAAAAATTCAATTCAAATCCTGTAGTTTCTGTTGATGACGCAAATAAAATTTTGATTGCAAATCAGACGGATCAATTTCTCGATAATTGCGCTGTTGTTTTTGTAAGATAAATCAATGAAACGGTTATTGTCATTCGCGATAGCATTTTGGATAATCGCGGTTGTTTCAAAAGTTTCAGCCTATGAAATTTTTTGGTACGACCGCGATACCAATTTTGATAGATTTGCTAAGATAGTTTTGTTTCCGCTCACAAATATTTGGGACGCGCCGGACGATTATCAGCTTGGTCGCGAAGGTTCGCGCAATTTCATATTCAATTCTTACCTTGACAATACATTGACTAAAAAGCTCAAGAAAGTTAATTTTATTCGGCTGGCTGATGAAATTCACGAGAAGGGCGATATTTTAACGAGTTTGCACGGCGAACTTTTACAGCCTTTCAGCGACGAAAAATCTCGCGCAGAAGCCGTTGAAGAGGCGACGATGGCGGATATGTACATTGTGCCGCGGTTTAGGGAAAATCGCATTCAGGAAGATATTTCGCCGCGCCGTGAATGGGACGTTGAATTAAAATCCTGGACTGAAGAAAGCGGCGGTCCTCACGGTAATATAAAATACAATGAGCGTACGCGCACTGTTCACCATGTCATTCCCGAAAAAACGATTTACCTGCACATTATGCAGTTGGAACTTACTGGCTACGACAATACCGCGAAAAAAATTATGACTTCCATTCAGCAAGACCGCAGTCACGGCGTCACTGAAGAAAGTCAATTCAAAGATTTAGTCGACCATTTTTCCAAGGCGTTTCTTGAGGCGCGCGAAAATGCAAATTCCGGAAAAAATTCTAAAATCGACCTTCGCGTTGGATTTACGCCAATAATTTTTACGGACGAAGATATTTATCTTAGCAATGGATTTGAATTTACGTTGCAGGATTCGGCGCTCAAAAAAGTTAAGACTGTTGGCATTTTTATTGATAATCGCGCAGTGGATTTTTACATTCGCAGTCGCGTTAATTTTTGTGAATTAATTCCGCGTTGGCACGAGCCGCATTATTGGGTTAGAGATTATACAGTTAACACGGAAAAGCGCAAGTGGCGCGATAAAAACGGCAAGGAACACGAAATGACAATTACGCACTACGACCAGACGATTGACGATTATTTTGCATATTGGACGTTTAGCTGGGCGGTTGGCGCGGATTTTTGGCTGGTGGATGAGGATAACAACGTGATAATTTCTGAAACTTACAGTGAGAGCGACGATAAGCCGATTGACGCTTACCGGCACGCCGCCGAAGATTTTTGCAAGAAAGTTAACGCTGTTTTTAAAAAATAGTAGAATGTTTAACGTTTCATAATGACAAAGCGAAAATTTTATTGTAAAATCGTTTTGGATATTTATAGAGGCATTAAAGTTTTTGCATTTTTTGAAAGGAGTTTTTATTATGGCTACCCCCCCTGCATTAATTTATACCGATGATAATTCTTTAACTTCTGCGGCTGTTACTGTTACTTCAAGTTACAGCGGAAAATTGCAGGCGTCTAATTACGGTTCGGCTGTTGTGACGATTGACGCTTCCGCTCGCACTAAAGCCATTGACATTACCGGCAACACGAAAAATAATTCGATTAAAGGCGGTAGTGGCAACGATACTTTGAGCGGCGGAACTGGTAACGATACGCTAACCGGCGGCAACGGCAAAGATTTATTTGTTTATACGGGCGGCAACGACGTTATCACCGACTACACGGCAGGGCAGGATACGCTGAAAATTTCGAGCGGCTCAATTAGCGGTTACAGTTTCAGCGGCGACGATGCGGTTTTCACAATCGGCAAAGGTTCA
>CAJOIB010000064.1 GCA_905234705.1 uncultured Selenomonadaceae bacterium
CAATAAAATTATCTACGTTTACGCAAACAACAGCGCGAGCGTTCCCAGCGGCTCAATGACTTTGGTAAATAGCAGTTCGATCACTCCGCGAATTATCGGTACGCCTAAATCTGAGCCTAAAGTTACTGTGAGCGGCACAGATTACAGCGAGAATCTTAGAATTACAGTTTCCGGCGCGATAGTTAATGCTTTGAATGGTAACGATACCATTACAAATCTTGCCAGCGGTACTTCAATTTACGGCGGCTACGGCATAGACGTGATTAGTTTGTCGGGTAGTTATGCAAATGTCACTGTTAACGGCGGTTCGGACAATGATATGATTTACGGTAATTCTTCAAGTAGTTATGGCGCAGTTTATCAATATAATTATGGCGACGGAAACGACTGGATTTACAATTACACTTCAAAAGATACGCTCAATATCAGCGGCGCGAACTACACTACCGCAACCATCGGCAATGACGTAAGAGTTTATGTCGGTTATGACGCTATTTTGATTAAAGACGCTAAAAATAAAACTTTGAACATTCAAGGAACACGCAGCAGTTCAATTTCGAGAAATATCAGCGGGACGTCTGCGGCGAACTATATCAGCAATTATTTGAGCATTGCCGGAGTCTCGATTGACGCGCTCGCCGGTAACGATACCATTTACAACGGAGCGGCTTATGTAACAATTAACGGCGGCACAGGTTCAGATTCAATTAACAATGACTTTCACAGCGATTACGCGGTAATTTACGGAGGAGACGACGCTGACATTATCAGAAATTACGCTGTTGCTCCAACGATTAGCGGCGGCGCTGGTAATGATTCTATCTACAATTACAGTACTTGGACGTCCGTTGGCGGCGGCAAAAATTCAAAAATTGATGGCGGCACGGGCAATGATTATATTTACGATGCTGGTGGCTATTCAACTTTCTCTGGCGGAGCTGGCAACGATACTATAAGCTTTGATTCAACAAGTTCAAATAACGTGATTATCTACAGCGGCGGCGACGGCAATGATTTAATTTATAATTGGAACAGCAACGATACCATTTCACTTGGCGGAGGCTATTATACACGTTCAACCGTCAGCGGCAATGTTATTGTTAGCGTGATTGGATCTGGCGCAATGACTTTGTCCGGAGCAAACAATAAGACTGTAAATATCGTTGGCGGCACGCTTACTGTTCCAGCAGTTTTCACCGAGGGCAATGACAATGTTTCAAATAGCACCTCCAACACAGTTTTGAATGCGCTCGGAGGTAACGATACGATTTACAACTCCGTTAATTACGTAACGATAAACGGCGGTTCAGGCAATGACAGTATTTACAATATTGGACGTTATTCTCACATTAATGGCGGCGAAGGTGCTGATAAAATTCAAATTTATGCCAGCGCCGGTACTTATAGCTACGATTCGGTTAATGGTGGCGAAGGTAACGATATCATCTACTATTACTACGGTTGGTCAAATTCTTTAATCGGTGGAAATGGTAACGACACTATCTATAATTGGCAAGGAGATTACTCTTACATTAGCGGCGGAAATGGCGACGATTCTATTTACAATAAAACTTGGTACAGTACGATTGACGCCGGTGCGGGTAACGATACCATTATAAATAATGAAGGTACTAAAAGAACTTCTATTAATGCCGGTGAAGGTAATGACGTCGTGAGTTTGTATTCTTCGGACAGCAATAACCTGACCATTAATGGCAGCAAGGGCAACGATACCATTTATGGCGATAATGCTGTTGGTGCTCTTTATCAATACGCGTCCGGCGACGGCTACGATATTATCTACGGCATTGCAAATGCCGACACAATTTCAATCAGTGGCGCAACTTACACTCGTTCGACCGTCGGCAGCAATTTAGTTTTGAGCATAACCGGCGGCGGCGCTATGACTTTGTCTGGTGCGAAAACTAAGACACCTACGATTATCGGCACTCTTAAACCAGTTTCACCTTTTACCGAGGATAACGATACTTATTCAAACAGCACGTCTAACACAGTTTTGAATGCACTTGGCGGCAATGATTCAATCAAAAATTCCGCAACGAAAGTTACGATTTACGGAGGCAACGGCAATGATACCGTTATCAATTCCGCAAGCGGCGTTAAAGTTTACGGCGACGCAGGAGCAGACAAAATTAGTATTGGCGGCAGTTCGACTAAAAATGTTACGATTTATGGCGGCTCTGAAAATGATACCCTGTACAGCAACGGCAAAGGCAACGTTTTTGTTTACAACGAAGGCGACGGCTACGATATTATCTACGGCATTGCAAATGCTGACACAATTTCCATAAGCGGCGCAACTTACACTCGTTCGACCGTCGGCAGCAATTTAGTTTTGAGCATAACCGGCGGCGGCGCTATGACTTTGTCTGGTGCAAAAACTAAAACGCCTACGATTATCGGCACTCTTAAATCAGCTGAATTTAAATTCACGGAAGGCAACGACAGCTATTCAAACAGCGCGTCCAGCACACTTTTGAACGCCCTTGGAGGCGATGACAGAATTATAAACAACGCCAACAGCGTTACAATCATTGGCGGCACTGGCGACGATATTGTATCTCTTACCAGCAGCAGCAAAAATAGTGTAATTCAATATGCGTCCGGCGATGGTTACGATGTTGTTTACGGTTACAATGCGACAACCACAATTTCAATTACCGACGGACATTATGAAACTCTTACGGCGGGAAAAAATGTCTTTGTGAAGATTGATGGCGAAGAAGCTATTGAACTTTCTGGAGCCAAGGGTAAGCAGATTAACATAATTGGAGATTCTGTTCCGCCTCATCCTACTCTTCCCAGTGGTTGGTCAATAAACAGCGCAGGAGATATATTAACGGCTACGGTTGCTGCTCCGGACGAAATTGATTTGAATGAGGATTATGGCGCAGACATTGAAACGGTTAACGCTACTAAAGCTACCTCATACGTAAAAATAATCGGCAATGACCACAGCAATTTAATAATCGGCGGCAAGGGCAATGACGAACTCGACGGCTACGGCGAAAGTAACGATACTTTGACGGGCGGCAGGGGCGACGATGTATTTATTTACAGTGGCGGCGATGACGTTATCACCGACTACAGCGACTCCGGTGTGTGGGGCTCAGACTATATCCAATTTGACACCGATGCCTTCACTATTACAGCCGTTGAAACGGTAAACACAAATGGGGATGTCATGTATACATTCAATAATACCGAGGGTACTGTTTTGGTTCAAGGTGGCGCAAATAAAGAAATTACCTTCATAGATTCTCACGGTAATATTATTCCAGTTGACGATACGCTTCCTTCGGGTTGGAGATATAATGCGACAAAAACTTCGATTATGGCAAGCGTCAATTCTGGAGCTCATGACCTTGATTTGACTCAGAGTTATGGCGAAAATATTCACGAAGTCGACGCTTCAATAGTTAGCAGCGGAGTGATTGTTGTTGCTCATGACAATGGCGTATGTTTTAAAGGCGGCAAGGGCGCTGACTGTATTGTTGGCGGCGCAGGCAATGATATGGTTTCATTGGGCGCAGGAAATGACGTTTTCGTTTACAGCGGCGGCGGCGACGATGTAATTAAAGATTATGCTGTTGGCGATACCATTAAACTCGGTGCGGATATCACTCTCAATGCGGATGCCACACAAATTAAAGGTAATGATGTCATTTTTACTTTCAATCAAGGTGAATCTAATGCAGGTAAATTGACTATCAAATGCACGGGCAGAAACTATGCTAGAAATTTAAACAAAAACGGACAAATTATTATTGTCGACGAAAATGACGATCAAATTTATCCTGAACCTAATATATTGCCGGAGGGCTGGGATTATAATACCTCCAAGAATATGATAACCGTTAAGAGCGCCACACCGCAGGAAACAGAATTGGATTTGAGAGAACCTTATGGCGAGAATGTCACCAAAGTTAATGCAACCGGCGCGAATATCAATTTGCAAATTACTTGTAATGATTTGGGCGTTTCTGTACTCGGCGGCACGCGTAACGATACAATTACCAGCGGCGCAGGCGACGACAAGATCAGTTTGGGCGCAGGTAATGACGTCTTTGTTTATACCGAAGGCGATGATATCGTCCAAGATTACACCGCAGGAGAAGATTCAATTCAAGTCGACGACAATGGACAAATTGAAATTCAAGCTTATGAAATTGCTGGTGAGGATAGAGTTTTAACCACCGACCAGGGTACAATCACTGTCAAAAATGCCAAGAACAAGACGGTTACCTTCATAAATCGTTATGGAGATCTGATAGACATGTCCGGCTTTACGGGCGATGTTGTTATTCCTACGGGGTGGTCTCTGAACAGCGCCGGAACATTAATTAAAGCTACCTCCACCGCTCCGGAAGAAATTGATTTAACTCAATCCTACGGCACAAAAATTAGCACTGTTGACGCTTCAAAGGCTACGGCGGGTGTTAAAATTATCGGCAACAGCAATTCGTTAATCAGCAATTCGATTAAGGGCGGTAAATCCAATGACACAATAATTGGCGGCGAAGGAAGCGATATCGTCAGCCTGGGCGGCGGCAGTGACATTTACGTTTACACCGGCGGCAGTGATACAATTCAAGATTACGCGGCTGGTCAAGACTCAATCGTTTTTGGCAATGACATTATTGCAAATCCGCAAGTTTCAATTTCCGGCTCGAATCTTATTTACAAAACTGATGTGGGCAACCTTACTATCAAAAATGGCGCGAGCAAATCTATCGCCACTCTTAAAGCCGCTGATTATTACGCGAGCAGTTACGATTTGATTGGCGATTCTGATTTGTTTGCTGAGGATAACTTTATGGAATCTGGCGCTCAAATTTCTGACGTTATCGAAATTACGCCGGAGGATTATTCTGTCACGAATCTCAGTGCTATTAAGTATGAGAATTTCGCGCAGGACGAATGTAAATGGTCAATCACCAGCGGGCAATAAACAAAACCCTGCGCAAGAATTTTCCGCTCTTACGCAGTTTCCAAAACGCAAAAAAATTACCGACGACAATTCAGCCGCCGGTTCTTTTTTTGTGTAAAATTTTTCGCGCAGAATTATTTTTTCTGACGTTCGCAGACTTGGTTGCCAACAGTGCAGCTGGTCTTGCAAGCAGACTGGCAGGACGCTTGACATTCGCCGCAGCCGCCAGTTTTAATCTGCATCGGTTTGTTAATCGTTTTAATGTGCTTCACGTTATCACCCCCAAAAAAATTATAGCTGAATTAATCCATCATTGTCAACGCCATAATTGCTTTTTGCGTGTGCAAGCGATTTTCCGCCTCTTCAAAAATGACGTGAGCATTATTTTCAAAAACTTCATCGGTAATTTCTTCGCCGCGGTAAGCTGGCAGACAATGAAGTACAATAGCATTTTTGCTGGCGTGGCTCAAAAGTTCGCGGTTAACCTGGTACTGCGCGAAAATCTTTTTGCGTTCGTCGTGTTCAGCTTCCTGCCCCATACTCGCCCAAGTATCAGTTGCGATAATGTCAGCGTCTTTCACGGCGTCAATCGGATTTTCCGTCCAAATAATTTCAGCGCGAGTTTCTTCAGCGTCGGATAACGCATTTTTGAAAACTTCAGCATTTGGCTTGTAATTGGCGGGCGTCGCAACGCTCAAGTGCATTCCAACTTTCGCCGCGCCGTACAAATAAGAATTTGTCATATTATTGCCGTCGCCAACGTACGCCATTTTCATACTACGGAAATTTTTACCCTTGTGCTCGCGAATCGTCAGCAAATCCGTTAAAACCTGGCACGGGTGCAATAAATCACTCAAGCCATTAATAACCGGAACATCAGCGTATTTCGCCAGCTCAAGAATCCTGTCGTGTCCAAAAGTGCGAATCATAATGCCGTCCAAATACCGCGACAAAACGCGCGCAGTATCTTTAATCGGCTCGCCGCGCCCAAGTTGCAAATCTTTACTCGACAAAAATAATCCAGTGCCGCCTAATTGGAAAATCCCAACTTCAAATGATACGCGCGTCCGCGTCGAAGATTTTTCAAAAATCATACCGAGCGTTTTACCTTCAAGGTATCTGTGCGGTATCCTAGCTTTTTGCATAACCTTCAAATCCGCCGCGAAGTCGAGAATCTCATAAACTTCGTCCGCGCTCAAATCGTGTATCGATATTAAATCTTTGCCCTTCAACAAAATTTTTCACCCCTCGCTAAAAACGCTGTCCAAAATGTTCATAACTTCGTCGACCTGCGCATTTTCAATAATCAGCGGCGGAATAAACCTAAGCACAGTGCCGACCGTGCAGTTGATAATCGCGCCGCGCTTCATACATTCATTGACAATTTCAACGCCAGACTTTTTCGGGTTGCTGAGTTGCGCGCCCAATATCAAACCTTCGCCGCGAATTTCGCTGATTTGGTCGGGATATTTTTTCTGCAAATCTATCAGCTTGCCCTTGAAATATTTACCAACCGCCTCGACGTGCGCTAAAAATTTTTCATCGGGAATGGTATCAAGCACAACATTAGCCGCCGCACAAGCCAATGGATTTCCGCCAAAAGTTGTACCGTGATCGCCCGCGTGGAATGCCTGCGCGACCTTTTCAGTGCAAATGAACGCGCCAATCGGAACGCCGCCAGCAAGCCCTTTCGCCAGCGTCACAATATCGGGCTTAATTCCATATTTTTCATAGGCAAAAAATTTACCGCTGCGCCCCATACCCGCTTGAATTTCATCAAGAATCAACAGCGCGCCGTGTTTATCGCAAAGCTCACGGACTTTTTTCAAATAATCATCTTTCGGCGGATAAACGCCGCCTTCGCCTTGAATCGTCTCTAACATAACCGCGCAAGTCTTATCGGAAATTTTTTCTTCAAGTTCGGCAATGTCGTTGTAATGAACATAATCAAAACCGGCGGGCAACGGCTCAAAGCCTTTGTGATATTTCGGTTGACCGGTCGCCGTCAATGTTGCTAAAGTTCTGCCGTGAAAACTATCCCACGCTGTGATAATTTGCGATTTTTCAGCGTCGATTTGATGAGCGTATTTGCGGGCGATTTTAATTGCGCCTTCATTTGCCTCAGCGCCCGAATTGCCGAAAAAAGCCCTGTCTAAGCCGCTCAGCTTTACCAATTTAGCCGCCGCGTTCGCCTGCGGTTCAGTGTAATATAAATTCGACACGTGAATAATTTTCGCCGCCTGCTTAGAAATGGCGTCGACCAGCGGCGCGTAATTGTAGCCCAAAACATTTACCGCAATGCCGCCCAGAAAATCCACGTAGCGCTTGCCGTTAATGTCGTAAAGATAAGCGCCGTCGCCGCGCTCCAAAACTATCTTGTACCGATTGAACACCGGCAAATAATTTTTATCGTCCCTGGTAAAAATCTGTTCCTGCGTTTCGCTCAAATTAATTCCTCCTTAATGTGGAATTTGGTAAAATTTCAAAATCTCCTGCACAGCCGCCAATTTTGCCGCGGAAATATCTTCGTCGCTGAATTTATTCATCGAAATAATATTTTTGGCTTCGGCAAGTTCGGCGGGATTGAGCGCGTAAAATTTCATCCGCCAATCTTTAGTGCGATTATCGCGGTACTGATTGCGGTAAATAATCAGCGCTTCGGGCATCCACAGCAATTCGTGAAATTCATCGAGATTTTTGCCAAAAGCAGTCTCAAAAAATTGCCGCCCGCGCCCAACTTTGCCCTGCGTCGCCTTCAAAATCGCCTGCACCGTGCGAATAAATTTCCTGTTCCAATGCGCGCCGATATATTCACGGTTGCGAAAATACGCCGGATTCGTCAGCGGGTGATACTTCATCGGAAATGAAAAAATGCTAACATTCAATTCGTCGCAAAGTTCGACGTTGATTCTCAGGCGATTATAAAAATCGTCTGGCGTGTCTTCAAAATTGTACAGAATATAATTCGACAAATGGGTGATACCGTTAGCCGCGGCGAGCCGGATAGCATTTTCGTAAATTTCGCGCTGTTCGATGTGGTCAAAGGCGATTCGCATAGGCTTAATATTAATTTCGGCAAGGCGCGCCATTTTCGCAGGCGTCATAAGCCGCGCGTCAAGCCCCTGGTTAAAATCGACGTAGCGCATTTTTTTACTACGCCGCAAATATTTTTCAAAGAACGGAGCAACAAATTCATCGAGCGCCAAAATCGCCGATTTAGTTGCAGTGGCTTCGCAGAGCAGGAGATTTTTTTTGCGGTGAATATGAAAAATATCAGCGTCCCACTTAGTAAGCCGCGCGCTGAGTTTGTCATAAAGCCGCAGAATTTTTTTGATATAAGCGCGGTCGTTGAAACCTGCGCGAAGATTTTTTATAGCAATTTCGTAGTCATTAGGCGGCGTGTAAGTTGAATCTTTCGCAAAACCGCACGCCTTAATCTCGTCGATAATCTTGTCAAAATCGCTCGACGCCAGCACGTTATTATCCAGCAACAACAAATTTCTCTTAGCGCCGAAAATTTCTTCAGTGTGTTGCAACTGCGCGCTAATGCTCAAATAATTTTTGTAAATCGGCTCAAGCGTTTTCACAGCGCAGAATTTACAATTTCTTGGACAGCCGCGCGTTGTGTAAGCAAAATAAGCGTCGCGCGCGGGATATTCATAATCAATTTCTTCGAGAATGGAATAATCCGGCGGCAGAGTGTCAATTATCGCGTGATT
This sequence comes from uncultured Selenomonadaceae bacterium, assembly GCA_905234705.1. Taxonomy (GTDB): domain Bacteria; phylum Bacillota; class Negativicutes; order Selenomonadales; family Selenomonadaceae; genus Quinella. The sequence goes on from CAJOIB010000064.1 coordinate 8,671, forward strand.
GGTCGCGTCCAAATCGTTGGGATTATCCAAAAGTCCGATATGCGGCGCAATGCCGGTTTCAGCTTCGATGGCGTCCGGAACAAGCGTAGCCGCCACGCCGCCAACGTGAATTTTGCCGTCAGCCGCCAGAAAATTTTTAGCAAAGTTAATCGTGTCAATGGTTCGCGCCCATTCAAATGTAAACAGCGTTGCAACACAAATCACGTCGAACTTCGGATAATCGCCACGCTTAAATCTTTTATGAGCCTCGCGCAGATTTTCAACGCAAGAACTTTCGCGCAGATTTGGCACGGCGGCAAAATTTTTCGTCCTGCCGGTTTTTATGAAGTCAAGCAGATTCGCGGCGTACATTCCGAACGATTCCGCCGGATTTTCAGCAAAAAGCGGAAGTTGCCCATAATTTTCACCACAAAAAAATTCTTCCAACAGCAACTGTGCGGCGAAATCTTTTAAATCGCCCTTGAAAAATCGCACGTCGTCTTTGCAAATTTCGCGGTAGTACGTCGCCAGTTTCATTAAATTCAGCGGCGGGTACTTATTTTTATAATTCGGCTCAAGCAACAAAACGCGGCGGCTCATCTGAGAGCCTCGGCAATTTCTTTGAGAATGTTGTCGTAAGTTACCGCGTCAGTGTTTTTCTTAATCGAGTCGAGAATTTTAGCCGCAAAGTTTTTCTTGGTGTCGTTGCTGTT
>CAJOIB010000065.1:0-10245 GCA_905234705.1 uncultured Selenomonadaceae bacterium
CAAGGAAGTTTTCGGCGATAGCGTCAGCGTTTTAAAATTGGGAATGGTAAATCCGTTGCCGCCCGAATTGATTAAAGATTTTGCGTCGAAAGTTAAGCGCCTGGTTGTTGTCGAGGAACTTGACAGCGTGATTGAAGATTTTGTTAAGTCGCTCGGCATAAAAGTTGAAGGCAAAAATATTCTGCCTGTTATCGACGAATTTTCACAGAATCTGATAGCTAAATCTTTTGGCAAGGAAGTTACAGCGGGCGTTACTGTTGAAGATAAAATTCCTGCGCGACCGCCGGTAATGTGCGCGGGTTGTCCACATCGCGGATTATTTTATTCGCTGAAAAAAAGAAATTGCACGGTGCTGGGCGACATTGGCTGTTACACATTGGGCGCAGTTCCGCCGCTCTCAACCATTGAGCTAACTTTGTGCATGGGCGCGTCGATTGGCGCTACTCACGGTTTTAATAAAATGCTCGGCAAAGCGAGCGAAAGTAAAACTGTGGCGGTTATCGGCGATTCAACTTTTATGCATTCGGGTATGACCGGCTTAGCCAACGTTGCTTACAATCAGTCAAATTCGACCGTGATTATTCTCGACAATTCAATTACCGGTATGACTGGACATCAGCAAAATCCTACCACCGGTTTTAATATCAAGGGCGATCCCGCTGGCAAAATTAATCTTGAAGCGCTCGTTAAGGCGATGGGTATTAATCGCGTGCGTGTTGTTGACCCGTACAATCTCAAAGAGTGCGACGCCGCTATCAAAGAAGAACTCGCCGCTGAAGAGCCTTCAGTTATCATTTCGCGCAGACCTTGCGCTTTGCTGAAATATGTTAAGCATAAGCCGCCGCTCAAAGTTGACGCTGAAAAATGTATCGGCTGTAAATCTTGTATGAAAATCGGCTGTCCGGCAATTTCTATGAAAGACGGCAAGGCGTTTGTCGATTCTACGCAATGTGTAGGTTGCGGCGTTTGCAGTCAACTTTGCCCCAAAAAAGCTTTTATGAGTACGGAGGCTTAAATTATGGAAACGAAAAATATTATAATCGTCGGCGTGGGCGGGGACATTTACTTTTAAATCAAGGCTACGACGTGAAAGTTTCTGAAGTTCACGGAATGAGCCAACGCGGCGGCAGTGTTATTACCTACGTTCGTTTTGGCGATAAAGTTTATTCGCCGGTTGTCGATAAGGGCGAGGCGGATTTTATAGTTTCGTTTGAAATTTTAGAGACTGCGCGGTGGTTGGATTGTTTAAAAGCGGGCGGGCAAATCGTCACGAATACACAGCAAATTGATCCGATGCCGGTAATTACGGGCGCGGCTACTTATCCGGAAAATCTTGTTGAGAAAATGCGCGCGCTTGGTTTGAAAGTTGACGCGATGGATTGTTTATCATTGGCGCGGCAAGCTGGCTCTCAAAAAGCCGTGAATATCGTACTGCTCGGCAGATTGTCACATTACTTTGATATACCGGAGGAAGCGTGGCAAGAATCTTTAAAAGCGAATGTGCCGCCGAAATTTTTGGAGCTGAATAAAAAAGCGTTTGAGCTTGGAAAACATTTTATATCATAAAAAAAATATCGCGCAGTCTTGCCAATTTCATTGAAAAATTATATCATTAACCAAAGAAGTTGATAGTTTTGTTTATAAAAAAATTCGTAGTGGCAGCGGCGTTTGGCGCAATGATTTTTAATCCAGTAAATTTTAATCCTGCGCCGGTTTACGCCTCTGAAGCGGTTGTCGGCGATTGGCTGACTGAAGGCAATGATTTTCTCGAAGCCGGAAATTACAACGACGCTATTCAATGCTACAATCAAGGTTTGAAAATTAATCCGAAAGATGACGTTGCCTGGAATAATTTGGGCGTGGCTTATTATCATTTGAAAAATTACAGCCGCGCGGTTGACTGTTTTAAAAGATCTCTGCAATTCGCGCAGGACGACGAAATGACTTGGTGCAATTTGGGCAATGCCTATCTGATTCAAAAAAATTATGATTCTGCGATTGATTGTTTCCAAAACGCCACCGAAATTAATTCAAATTATGCAAACGCCTGGTTCAAATTGGGGCTGTCTTATCAGCGGCTTGAAAATTTTGAAGAGGCTGTTGACTGCTATAAAAAATCCGTCAACCGCGATTCAAAAAATGCCGCCGCGTGGAATAATCTCGGCGTGGCTTATTACTACATGGAAAATTATCCGCAGGCGGTGAAAAGTTATCAGCGTTCGCTCAAACTCAACGCCAAAGATGCAAACACCTGGAATAATCTCGGCAATGCTTATCGCAAACAGGAAATTTTCGACAAAGCAGCGGACGCTTATAAAAAAGCTGTCGATTTAGCGCCGGACAATCAATATTACAAAAAAAATCTCGACGAAGTAACAACTGATTCAAAATAAAAATTTATTTAAGGGGGGTAATTGGGTTGCTCAAGAAAAAAATTGCCGTGGCATTACTGGGGGCGTTAATGTTCAGCCCTGCGGTTTTGCCGCCAAATTATTTTTCGCCCGCGTCCGTAGCTTATGCGGAAACCAAAACTGCCGAGGATTGGTATAACGAAGGACGTGAACTTTACAGAGCGAAAAATTATTCCGAGTCTGTGGAACGCTACAAACAAGCTTTGAAGTTAGATCCTAATAACGCTATTTTTTGGTATTATCTGAGCTGCAGTTATTTTGAAATGAAAAATTACGATAACGCCTTGGACAGTATTAAAAAATCTATTGAGCTCGCCCCCAAAGATCCCGATGTCTGGAACAGAGCCGGACGAATTTATCGGGGCATGAAAAATTACAACGAGGCGGCTTACCATTTCAAAAAAGCTATCGAAATTAACCCAAATTACGACATAGCGTACAATAATTTGGGCGACATTTATTTTGCACTGCAGCAGTATGACGATGCTATCGAATATTATCAAAAGGCAACTGCATTAGACCCAAAGCCAGCAATATACTGGTTCAATCTTGGTCGTTCTTACGACCGGCTTGAGAATTATAACAAGGCTATAGAAAATTACAAAAAATCGCTGAATCGGGATTCAAATTATGGTTCTGCGTGGAATAATCTTGGCGTAGCGTACAGCAATATCGGAGAGTCCAGTAAAGCTCTTGAGAGTCTTCAAAGGGCTATTGAAATTCTTCCGAATAGTGCAACGACCTGGTATAATTTAGGCTGTGTATGCGAAGAACTTGAAAATTACGAAGACGCGGTTTCTGCTTATAAAAAAGCTGTTGAATTAAATCCGAACAATGCAGAATATCAGGAAAGTTTAGAAGAAGCGTTGGCGAAATTGAAGTAAGGCGAAAAATTATTCCGCCTTGACTGCAACAAATAAATTTTTAAGAGGTGTTAATATGCTGAAAAAAACAAAAATCATCTGCACTCAAGGACCAGCGACAGATCCTGAGGGAATTATCGAAAAGCTGATTGAAAACGGCATGAACTGCGCGAGATTTAATTTTTCGCACGGCGACCACGAAGGACACCGTAAACGCATTAACGCCGTAAAAGACGCCGCGAAAAAATTGAACCGCGTCGTTTCTCTGATTTTGGATACGAAAGGTCCGGAAGTGCGCTTGGGCGAATTTGCAAACGGCGAAGTTCAACTCGTTGCCGGAAATAAATTTACCTTGACGCAGGACGAAACTCCAGGCGACGAAACTCATTGCGCAGTCAGCCACAAATTGCTCTACAGCGAAGTTAAGCCTGGCGATAAACTTTTGCTCAATGACGGACTCGTCGAATTGACCGTTGACGAAATTAAGGACAAAGATATTGTCACGACGATTTTAAATTCTGGCAAGATGAGTACCAGAAAACGCGTCGCCGCGCCTGGAATTACGCTCGGACTTCCCGCAATTTCTGAACAGGACGAAAAGGATATTATTTTCGGTATCGCGAACGATATGGATTTTGTAGCGGCAAGTTTCATTCAGCGCGCCTCTGACGTTGAAGATTTGCGCAAACTCATTGCCCGTAACGGCGGTCATATGGAAATTATTTCTAAAATTGAGTGCCTCGCCGGTGTGCAAAATATTGATGACATTATCGCGGCGTCCGACGGAATTATGGTTGCGCGCGGCGATTTGGGCGTCGAAATTCCCGCTGAAGACGTCCCCATTATTCAAAAATCCATCATCAAAAAGTGCAACGATTTAGGCAAGCCAGTTATCGTCGCGACTCAAATGCTCGAAACTATGACGACTAATCCGCGCCCCACTCGCGCAGAAGTTTCTGACGTTGGAAATGCGATTTTAGACGGCGCTGATGCTATCATGCTCTCCGGCGAAACTGCGGGCGGCAAATATCCCGTTGAAGCTACCGCCACTATGAATAGAATTGCTCAGCGTATCGAATCTTCGCTTGAATACAAGAAAATTTTTGAAGATAAAGGCATTCATAGAAAACATTCGCAGACTGACGCCATTGCTCACGCTACGGTTCAGCTGGCTTATGAACTTAGCGCTTCCGCAATTATCACGCCGACAAAATCTGGCTACACAACCAAAATTGTCTCGAAATATCGCCCGCAAGCGGTTATCGTTGCATTTGCGCCCAATCAGACTATTGCGCGCCATTTGAATTTGCGCTGGGGCGTTTTCGTCATTCCCGAAGTTCCCTGGCTCTATCCCGAAGAAATGCTCGATTATGTCACGAAAGAGGCACTTGCTCACGGTTTCGTCAAGAAAGGCGATATTACCGTTGTAACCAGCGGCATTAAATACGGCGCGGGCGGAACGAGCGCAATTCAACTTCATACTATCGAATAAAATTTTTCCGCAAATAAAGGAGGTTCAGCGGTCGGAGCGATTCTGACCGCTTTTTTTATGAAGAAAATTTTTTTGTTAATGTTAATGTTGATTATTAGCGGCTGCGGCGGTAATGCTGACGACGGCAAATTGAAAATCGTCACATCATTTTATCCGATGTACATTGACGCTTTGAACATTGCGAGCGGCATTGACGGCGTTGAAGTGATTAATTTGACAAAGCCGCAAACCGGTTGCCTTCATGATTATCAGCTGACGACCGAAGATATGAAAATTTTGGAGACGGCGGACATTTTTATAGTTAACGGCTTGGGAATGGAAAATTTTTTAGACAAAGTGACATCTGCGCGAAAAGATTTGAAAATCGTGGACGCGTCGAACAGCGACGAAATTTATTTGTTGAAGGACGGCGACGAAATAAATCCGCACGTGTGGATGAGCGTAACTTATGCAATGGCGCAAGTTCGAGCAATTCAGCGGCAACTGTGCGAAATTGACCCTGCGCACGCCGATTCTTACAAAAAAAATGCGCTGGAATATCTTAACAAACTTTCAGCCCTGCGCGACGAAATGCATTTTGCACTGGACAATTTGCCGCACAAAGACATTATAACTTTTCACGAAGCATTTCCGTACTTTGCGGCGCAATTTAAATTGAATATCGCGGCGGTAATTGAGCGCGAGCCAGGAACTGAGCCGACGCCACAAGAATTAGCCGACACAATCAAAATTGTAAATTCGTTGCCGGTGAAAGTTTTATTTACCGAGCCGCAATATTCGCCCAAAGCCGCGGAAACTATTGCCCGCGAAACCGGCGCTAAAATTTTTGTACTCGACCCGATAACCACCGGCGCTGACAATCCCGACGCTTATATTGATGGCATGCGAAAAAATATGCAGACTTTGACAACTGTCCTAAACGACTAAACCAACAAAAAAGGGCGCGCACGGACGCGCGTCCCAAAAAAGAAATGCTGAATTAGATACTAATAATTTTTTCAGTAATTTCGTCAAGCTGCGTTTTGGTAGGAACATTGGCAATTCGGATTTTTTCAAGAATAATCTCCATACCAGCCGCCTTCAATTCGTCCTCAACAAGCCCAATACTTTGCCCGCCCCAACCATACGAGCCAAACGCAAACGCTTTGTGATTGAGCGGACGCAAACCTTTAATGTAGCAGAGAAATTGCGCAATGGTCGGCATCATTTGATTATTAATCGTGGGCGAACCAACCGCCAAATATTTACTCATAAAAATATCGGTGACAATATCGGACAGCGGCGTCGCCTTAATATCGTAATAAGCCGCCGGAATGCCACGCTTAGCAAAAGCCTCGGTTATCGTCTGCGCGAGAATTTCTGTCGAATGCCACATTGAATCAAAAACTACAACCGCGCGCTCTTCGACTTCGCCACTACTCCATTTTTTGTAGCAGTCAAGAATTTTATCAATATTTTTCCGCCAAATAACGCCGTGCCCTGTCGCAATCAATTTAATTTCCAAATCGCCCAACGCCTTAAGCGCCGCCTGCGCCTGCTTGCCAAACGGCATTAAAATATTCGCGTAATATTTCTTAGCCTCAAATAAAATCGTGTCTAAATCATTTTCGTCGTCAAATCTCATTGAAGTTGCGAAATGTTCGCCGAATGCGTCATTTGAAAACAAAATTTTTTCTTCGGGACAATAAGTAACCATAGAATCGGGCCAGTGCAACATCGGCGTCGGCACAAATTGCAAAGTGCGCTCGCCAATCGAAATGCTGTCGCCCGCTTTAACCGGCTTGTAATTCAAATCGCCATACCGCGCAGTCAAACCCTTCACGCCATTTGGATTTGTGGTAATAATCTCCGCGTTTTTCGCAATTTCCGCAACTTCGCGCAGACTTCCAGAATGATCCGGCTCAACGTGGCTCGAAACGATAACGTCAATCTTCGCAGGGTCAATAACGCTGGAAATTCTTTCAAGCAATTCGTCTTTGAAATTAATTTTCGCCGTGTCAATCAGCGTAATTTTTTTGTCCAAAATCAGATACGCATTGTAACTCGAACCGCGCGCCGTTTCATAGCCGTGGAAATTTCTCATCGACCAATCAATAGCGCCCACCCAATAAATATTTTTCGCAATCTCAACCGCCTTGCAATTATTCACAAAAAAACCTCCCTCAAGTTTTTTAGAAATTTTATACCGATTTTGAATTTCTGTCTAGTCTATGCCGAGTGTACCTACGGGGTAAGAAAATGTAACTTTCGCTTTGCGGCGCGGTATGCTATCATTACTCAGATATGATGATTTGCAAATTTTACAAGGAGAAACTTAATGGAACTCAAAGCCTCGAAGTATAATTTTATCGTGAATGAAGGCGCTGATACAATCGCTTTCAATGCGAAAAATTGTGCGCTCGTTAAAGTCAATGCCGATTTTTTGAGCATTTTGGAAAATCCTAACAGCGAAATTACCGCCGAACAAAAAATTCTGCGCGAAAATATGTACAACGCCGGTTTTCTCATTGATGAGGCTGTCGACGAATTGAAAGTTTTGGAGTTTAAATATTGGAAAAGCAAATTTGAAACCGACGCGCTGACGATAACGATTATGCCGACGGACGCCTGCAATTTCGCCTGTTTTTATTGCTTTGAAAATAAGCAGCAAATTCGCATGACGCCCGAAATTGTCACTGCAACGATTGATTTTGTCAAGAAAAATTTATTCGGCGTTAAAAATCTGCGCGTTTGCTGGTTCGGCGGCGAGCCTCTTTTGGCGGCTGATATTGTTTGGGAAATTTCCGAGGCGCTCATTGAAATTGCCGCGGCTAATTCCTGCGAATACAGCGCTTTTATCGTCACGAACGGCTATCTGCTTGACGACGAAATTATTTCCAATCTCAAAAAATATAAAATTGAAACGTTGCAGATAACGGTTGACGGCGATAAATCCGCTCACGATAAGCGGCGCTGTTTGAAATCCGGCGGCGCAACTTTCGATAAAATTCTTGCCAATGTTAAAAAAATCGTCGACAATAATTTGAAAATCGCGCTCCGCGTCAATGTCGATAAGTCGAACGCTGAAACAATCGAGCCGCTGATTAAAAGATTAAGCGCCGAATTTGGCACTAACAAAAACAACGTTGAAATTTCTTTCGGGCAGATTTTGCCGATTGCGCGCACTGACGAATGGGATACTTCGCTTTGCCTGTCGACGGCGGAATATACCCATTGGACTGAAATTTTCAAACAAATTATGATGGCTGAAGGTTTTCAAATCAAAAATAAATATCCGTTTTATCCAGCGCCGAAATTGAATTTCTGCGGCGCAGATCAAATTAAATCCTTCATAATTCGCCCGAATGGAAATATTGACAAATGCTGGGACTGTGAACGCATTCCGGTCGGCGATGTAAAGCGCGGCGTGGCTCATAACGTGCAGGCGGAGCAAAATCTTTCAGTTTGGATGTTGCATAGCCCGTTTGACGACGACGAATGCCGGAATTGTAAAGTCTTGCCGATTTGTATGGGCGGCTGTCCTTATTTCGCGATTGAGCGGAAAAGTAAACTTTGCTTGAAGTGGCGCTATGATATTGAAAATATTATTCGCCAAAAATATTTGCGTCATACCCAAGGCAGGTGAAAATTATGGAAATGATTGTTGAGCCGATGCTTGTGGAAGGACTCCCGCTCTGCCTTCCCGTCAAAGTTTGTTTCCCGCAATTTTAAACGAATTTACCGAGGTGATTTAAATGGAAGTTATTGTTCAGCCGGTAACCGCGGAGGAAAGTTTAATTTGTATTCCAATCAAAATTTGCATTCCGAACGGCGATTGACTAATTTGCTTGTGAAGGAGACGAGAATATGATTATGATTGTGCAACCCGTGAAGTCGTACGAAAATATTTGCCCGATTGGTACTTGCCCCGCCGACGATTGATACTTCCGAAGGGCGCGCGTGGCTGCGAGAAAATTTCAACGCGGAGTATTTAAACTTTTTAAAATTAAAAATGGCTCAGGCTTAGACTTGGGCTATTTTTATTTCTGCGCGAAGGTTGAAATTTTTGGGCGAAAATTATAAAATCTGGCTGAAAGGGCGTGGTTATGTGGGATTCAAAGCGTCATTGATGGACGAAGTAAAATTTTTGCTAAGCGGGCGCGGTATGCCGTACGAAAAAGTTTGCATAATGGTGGCAATGGTGATAAGTGTTGCTTTGTCGGTGATACTCAGCGGCAATTTCGGCAAGGACGCGCCGGTTGCGGTTATCGACCTCGACAACAGCCGTTACAGCCGCGAACTCATTACCAAAATCGACGCCAGCGAATATATGAAAGTTACCGCGATTATCAATACGCCGATGAATCCGGAATCGCTTTTTTACCGAGATGCTGTTGTTGCCGTGATTTTCCTTCCCGAGGGGCTTGAAAAAAATCGTTACACAAATTCTGAAGCGCCGATTGGAATTTTTTATGACAACAGCAACACCGCGCAAACCGCCGATATTAAAGAAGCTATGCCCGAACTTATCGCGATTGACAACGCAATTTACTCCGGCGCGACAAGTTCCAGCGGCTTGACTTTGAATAGTCGTTCGCTTTTCAATCCAGCCGGTTCAACGTCGAATACGCAGACGCTCGGATTTTTATTTTTCTTCGGCGCAATGTTTTTCACTTTCGCAACAATCGGAATGATACCGCGTTTGAAACTCAGCAAAGTTTACGAAAAAACAATCATGAACGGAACGCCGTGGGATTTGGTCGGGCGCATAATTCCCTACGCATTTTGCTTGACAGTTTCAACATTTATGGGAATGGCGGTTTTAAGAGTTTGGGGCGATTTAGTTTTCAGCGGCAGAGTTTTGGAATTTTTAGTGATACAAATTTTAATGACGTTGACAATCGGAGTGATAAGCGTATTTATGGGCTGGACGGCGGCAAATCCAGGTATCGCGTCAAGCCGAATGATTTTATTCATACCAGGCGGATTTATTTTGGGCGGCGTGACCTCTCCGCTGTCGCATTTATCGCCGTGGGTCGTGAATTTCGCACACATTTTCCCGTTAACGTGGCAATTTCATTTCACGCGAGATATAATTCAGCGCGGCGCGAGTTTACCGGCAATAAGTTCAGAAATCGGCGCGTTTATGGTTTATATGGGAATTGTGGCAAGTTTATTCAGCTGGCGATTTTATAAGAGCCGCAACGAATTACTTGCAACCGTCAAGAAAGAAACGCTTGAACATTTGCACGGCGAAGTTGCGGTTGACGCCTGGCAGGGAATTAATATCAAAAATATTCTCGTGCCGACGGACGGCTCTGGACAAGCTTTCAAGGCGCTCAATCAAGCAATTCATATTGCTTCGGCTTGCAATGCGCGAATTACTTTGATGATGTGCGTAGAACTTAGTAAAGAAGTTTCAGCATTTGAGCAAGTTAGCATGAGTGGTTATATTCCAAGCGAATTGAACGCCGCCGCTTACGATTTTTTGTCTGAATTG
>CAJOIB010000065.1:10263-16843 GCA_905234705.1 uncultured Selenomonadaceae bacterium
GCGCGTGGAAATTGGCGATACGGGCGAAACTATTACTGAATTTGCGAAGACTGACGGTTGCGATTTAATTGTTATGGGCAGTCACGGTTTCGGCGGCGCGGAAAAGAAAATTATGGGCAGTGTTTCAAAATACGTGCTGGAAAATTCGACTTGTCCGGTTATTTTTGTTAAAGGTTTGCCGGACGATTGGGACGATGAAAATAATTATATTGCGAAGGATTGAAGGATTTTTCGCGGCAACGGCTAAAATATAATGGAAAATAATTAGGAGGCGGTTGAAATGAATATTGATATTGCTGATACGATGGTTAGGACGGCGATGGACGCGATTCGCAACGCTTATGTTTTGTATGACGGGATAATCGCTGGCGCGTGCGTATTGGCAGCTGACGGCACTTTGTACAGCGGCTGTACGATAGATCACCCTATCCCCGAACTTAGTCTGCCTGCGGAGCTTGTGGCGATGTCTAAGGCTATTTCTGACGGCAAGCGCGAATTTGATGCTGTTGCTGTTGTTGCGGATATTGACGGATTTTATGCGCCCAACGAAGAAACTTTTGAATTTATGTCGCAGTTCCAAATTAGCGAAGTTATTTTGGCGGATTTAGAGGGCAATGTGAAATATCTGCAATTCGAGGAAATTGTTCCCTACAAAAAACGCAGCCGCAGTTAAAATCTAATTTGCACAAAAAAAATAGAGCCCGAGCCAATTTGACTGGGGCTTTTTTAGTTGAAAATTTTATTTCAGTCGAAGTCGACGCTGACAGTTTGTCCCGCCATAACGCCGCTGTTTTCGTCAATGTAAATCCGAATTTGAAACGCAGATAAATCCGCTTGCCCTTTTTCACGAGATTGTTTCAAATCCGCAAATCCTGGCGCTTGAGTCATAAGCCGAATCGTGCCGCGAATTTTTTTATTGTCAGCAACCGTCGTACAGGTAATTTCATCGCCTTCGTGCAGATTTACCGCCTGCTCTTCCGAAATGTAAATATCGTAGTAAATGCGCTTGGTCTCCAACAAAACCACCGGAACACTCGGGCTAATCATTTCGCCTTGTTTCTGCAACACGCTGATAATTTTTCCGTCTTCGGGCGCGCGCAATGTCAATCTGGATTTCGCAACTTCCAATTCGCGCAGTTGAACTTCAAGATATTTTTTCTGCTGTTCGAGCGCTTCAATATCATTCTGCATATTTTCAGCTGAGGCTCGCTCCTGCGCGATTGTCGGCAAATTCAATGAATCAGTCCTTCCATTATCCCGAACGCCCGCTAAAAGCCTGTCAAGTAACTGCTGCTGAGTTTCAACATTCGCCCGCGCCACATTCAACGCCATAGTCGCATCGTCAAGCTGAGATTGAGCAATAGCGCCGGCTTTCACCAAATCAAAATTGCGCCTGTAATCCAATTCAGCATTTTTCAGCGTCGCCTGCGCAGAAGCAACCAGAGCGCGCTGGCTGTCGATTTGCCGAAAAGATTGTTGTTCGTCATTGTCCACCTTGAAAAGATTAACATTCATTGAGCCGGACGTAGATTTGATTTGCGCGTCAAGCTGGGCGATTTGCGCGTTCAATTTGTCAATAGATAAATCCGTGTCAATCGGGTCAATTTCCATAATCACATCGCCGGTTTGAACTTCCTGCCCTTCCTTGACAGCCTCATTAATCAGCCGCCCACCAACCGAATCAAACGACAATTTAACCTGCTCCGCCGTCAAAATGCCTTCCTTAATTTCGCTGCCCAAAAAAACAGCGTCATTGCCGCGGTACATCAAAATAATCCCGCTGATTATCAGCAACGCAATAAAAATCATTCCGCCGCGCGCCGCCTTGTTTTTGCCCATATCGATACCCCCTTCAAAATCATTTTAGCATTTATCAGCAATTTTTGTAACAGCCCAAAAAAAAAAATTTCTCGAAGGAAGCTCAATAAAAAACTTTGTACAAATATAAACCGTGAGCGGGAGCGGTCGCCGGAAAATTTTTGCGTTCGCCATTTTCAAAAATCTGCCAAAACTTTTCAAGTGTCAACCTGTGCCGCCCAATTTCCACAGCCGCCGCCACAATATTTCGCGCCATATGATACAGAAAACCGCTCGCGTGAATTTTAATCGTCAAAATTTCTTCGGATTCGTAAAAAATTTCCGCCGCGTAAATCGTCCGAACCGGATTCATATTAGTTGAACTCGCCGCTTTGAACGCCGAAAAATCGTAAGTGCCGACAATCATTTGGAGCGCCGCCCGCATAAGTTCAACGTCCAAATCTGCGCGAATGTGCCAGCTATACCGCGCCATAAACGGATTCAAAACTTTACCGCGCTGAATCTTGTAAATATAAATTTTGCTCTGCGCACTGTGCAACGCGCTAAAATTTTTGTCAGCTTCCCACGCATTTTTGACGACAATATCAGCCGGTAAAGCGCCGCTCGCCGCGTAGGGAATTTTTTCAGTTTCAATCCTGCCGTCAGTAAAAAAATTGACAACCTGCCCAAGCGCGTGAACGCCCGCATCAGTCCTGCCGCTCGCTGAAAGTTCAATCGTATCGCCGAAAATCTTTGCAAGCCGCTCTTCCAAAACATTCTGCACGGCAATATTGGGCGGATTTTGACGCTGAAAACCCGCGTAATTCGTGCCGTCATACGCAACCGTCAACGCAATATTCCGCCGCCGCAATTTCAATTCAGCCCGCATATCTCAAAAATCCTATCGCCGCGCCGATTAAAATCACAAACGCCATTGCAAAAAAATCTGCGCGACCAAATTTCAATTGTTTCATATGAGTTCGACCAGCGCCGCCCCGATAACAGCGCGCCTCCATTGCCATCGCCAAATCGTCCGCTCGCCGGAAACTCGACAGGAACAACGGCACTAAAATTGGCACGAACATTTTCAGCCGCACTAAAAAATTTCCCGATTCAAAGTCCACGCCCCGCGATTTTTGCGCCTTTATTATTTTGTCAGTTTCCTCAATCAGCGTCGGGATAAATCTCAGCGCGATTGTCATCATCATTGCCAATTCGTGGGACGGCACGCCCACTTTCGACAGCGGCGATAATAATTTTTCCGTGGCGTCGGTTAATTGTAGCGGCGAAGTTGTGAACGTCAACAGGCTCGACAAAATTATCAGCAGGATTAATCGCAGGCTGATTACCGCGCCGAATTTTACGCCTTCGTCCGTGATTTTGAATATCCAAATTTCCGCTAAGACTTTGCCGTCGTGGCTGAAAAAATGTATTACCAGCGTGAATAAAATTATCCAAATCAGCGGTTTCAGCGATTTTAAAACCGTCAGCGGCGGCACGTGCGAAATTAATACTAAAAAAATTGTCGCGCAGGTTAACAGCGCATACGCAACCGCGCCCTTCGCCGCGAAAATCAAAATCATCAGCACGAATAGCGAAATTATTTTTGTACGCGGGTCGAGCCTGTGTAAAACGGATTCTACCGGAAAAAATTGTCCGAGCGTTATATCTTGTAACATTAATTTTCAGCTTTTCGCGCATTTTTAGCGGCGCGCCCGCGTTTGTTCCTATCCAATACAGCTTTTCTCAGCCGAATACTCGCAGGCGTGACTTCAACAAGTTCATCGTCATTAATGTATTCAAGCGCCTGCTCAAGGCTCATAATACGCGGCGGCACAAGTCTAATCGCCTCATCGGCGGAAGACGAACGCATATTCGTCGCGTGTTTTTGTTTGCACGGATTAATATCAATGTCCATTTCGCGGGAATTTTCGCCAATAATCATGCCCTCGTAAACGCGCTGATTCGGCTCGATAAACATAATGCCGCGGTCTTGCAAGTTAAAAATGCCATAGCCGGTAGTCAAGCCTTCCTCGAACGCAACTAAACTGCCGCGACTGCGCGAAGGTATATCGCCCTTGTAAGGCTCGTAGCCGTGGAAAACGTGATTCATTATGCCGTTGCCTTTCGTCGAAGTCAAAAGTTCCGAGCGGAAACCTATCAGCCCTCGCGCAGGTATCAGAAAATTAATCCGCATATAACCGGCAATTTCAGTCATATCAACCATTTCAGCTTTGCGCCGACCAAGTGATTCCATCGCCGTGCCAACATATTCCGCGGGAACTTCGACAGTCAGATTTTCAATCGGCTCATATTTTTTGCCGTCAATAATTTTGTAAACAACTTCGGGCTTGCCAATTTGCATTTCATAACCTTCGCGTCGCATCGTTTCAATCAAAATCGATAAGTGCAATTCGCCGCGCCCGCTAACTTTGAAAACGTCAGCCGAATCAGTTTCCTCAACGCGCAGAGCAACATTGGTTTGAGCCTCTTTGAAAAGCCGGTCGCGAATGTGGCGGCTCGTTACGAATTGCCCTTCCTTGCCTGCAAATGGACTCGTATTTACGCCGAAAGTCATACTCAAAGTTGGCTCGTCAACGCGAATGCCAGGCAATGCCTCCGGATTTTCAACGTCAGCAATCGTATCGCCGATTGAAACTTCACTAAGCCCCGTCAACGCGACAATTTCGCCCATTTCAGCCTCCGCCGCGTCAACTTTATTCAAGCCGTCGTACGTGTAAACTTTGCCAACTTTGCCGCGCTTAACGCCGTCCGTGCCGATTAATGCAACGGTTTCGCCGGTTTTAATTTTGCCGCGTTGAATCCTGCCAATCGCTATTTTCCCAACAAAATCATTCGCCTCAAGCGTCGTAACTACCATTTGCAGCGGCGCGTCAAGTTCGCCTTCCGGCGCGGGAATGCTTTCAATAATCGTATCCAACAGCGGCTTCAAATCCTTGTTGTCGTCGTCCATACTTTTCTTAGCAATGCCCGCCTTAGCCGCCGTGTAAATCACCGGAAAGTCAAGCTGTTCGTCGTCCGCGTCCAATTCCATAAACAACTCTAAAACTTCGTCTTGAACTTCGTCAATGCGCGCGTCGGGGCGGTCGATTTTATTTATCACGACAATCGGCTTAAGTTTGTGCTCAAGAGCCTTGCGCAGTACGTACTTAGTTTGAGGCATCGGTCCTTCAAACGCATCAACCAAAAGTAAAACGCCGTCAACCATATTCAAAACGCGCTCGACTTCGCCGCCAAAATCCGCGTGCCCAGGCGTATCAACCACATTTATTTTAATTCCCTTGTAAGAAATTGCGGTATTCTTTGACAAAATCGTAATGCCGCGCTCGCGTTCCAAATCGCCGCTGTCCATTACACGCTCGGCAACCTGTTCATTTTTTCTGAAGATATGACTTTGTTTCAGCATTGCGTCAACCAGCGTCGTCTTGCCGTGGTCAACGTGCGCTATGATTGCGATATTTCTGCGATTTAAATTTTTTCCCATAAATTAAAATTCCTCCTTCGACAAAAAGATATTTTACAGTGTTGAAATATATTTTTCAAGTATGTTAAAATCTCGTGCAGGAGGCGATTAGATGGTTAGGCAAAAATATTTATCAGTACCGGCGCTGATAGCGTCGATAACGTTCATGAATATGTACCCGCCATTTTCGACGGATATGTATTTGCCCGCGTTGCCGGAAATGGGCAAATTTTTTGTGGCGAGTGAATTTTTAATCGGGCTGACGCTGACGATATTTTTTTTAATGTTCGCGGTAAGCATAGTAATTTTCGGACCATTGAGCGACAAATACGGGCGCAGACCAATTTTAATTTTCGGCTCGGCGATTTACACTTTGGCGTCTTTGACCTGCGCGATGTCGACGGATATTTACATAATGCTGGCGGGCAGATTTTTTCAAGGCGTAGGTTCGGGCGCGGTTATCACAGTTGCCACGGCGATAATTAAAGATTGTTTCCGCGGCAAATTGATGACGAAAATTTTAGTAATAACTCAAGCGCTGGGCGTAATTGCTCCGATGGCAGCGCCTATAATCGGCGGCATTTTATTAAATTTCACGGATTGGCGCGGCGCATTTTATTTGCTCACAGCGATTGGAACGATAAATTTAATCCTGTCGTGCCTGCTGACAGAAACTTTGCCGAAAGAGCAACGGTACAGCGGCGCAGTTTTCGATGCGCTGTTTTTAATCGCGCAGTTCGTCAAGCAGCGGCAATTTATGTTTATTTTGATAATGTTTGCGTTTTTGTCGATGCCGTTCATGGCGTATTTGAGCGTTTCGTCGTTCGTGTACATAGAAAATTTCAAATTGACGGCGCAGGAGTACAGTTACTTTTTCGCGGCAAATGCGGCGGCTTCAGCGCTAGGACCGATGATTTATTTAAGGCTGAAAAAATTCCTGTCGAATGACAACTTGATAAAATTCTGCTTTATCGTAGCGGGAATTAGCGGCGCGCTGGTAATTTTGCCTGGACATTTAAACGCGTGGGCATTTTTGCTGTCGTTCCTGCCATTCACCGTGATTGGAACTGTAGTGCGTCCGTTCGCAATGGAAATTTTATTAAATCGCGCAAAAGAAAATGTTGGAACTGCCTCATCAATGATAAATTTTGTGCCGAATTTATTTGGCAGCGTCGGAATGGCGCTGGGAACTTTGCCATGGTTTGATTTTATCAGCGGCTTGGGAATAATCATTTTATCGGCAACGGTTTGCTCAGTTTTGATGTACAGAGTTCTCGGCAAAATTTAATCTTTCAGCGT
>CAJOIB010000066.1 GCA_905234705.1 uncultured Selenomonadaceae bacterium
TTCTGATTCATCTTCCACTATAAAAATTTTTGTTTTGCCGTCCATAAAATTAACACTCCCTTCAACTTCGACTGCGCTAATGATACAACAATTTTTCGCTAATGTGAAGATTTGACGCGCATTTTTAATCAAACTTTAATGATTAGTATCAACTTTCTTTTGGCGCAAAAGACGCGCGCCTTTATTTTTGGTAAATGACGTGATATAATTTGCGCGGGGTGATTCAATGCAAAAACCAATCGTTGGCGGACAAGCCGTAATTGAAGGCGTAATGATGCGCGGCTTCGGCAAAGTTGCAACGGCAGTTCGCGAGCCAAGCGGAAATATCAACGTACAAGTTAATCCGGTACACTCAATCGCGGAAAAATATCCGATATTAAAATTGCCATTCCTGCGCGGCTCAGTGACACTGTTTGAAAGTTTGATATTGGGAATAAAGTCGCTGTCATTTTCGGCACAGGCGGCGGGCGAAGACGAAGAACAATTAACCGACAAAGAATTAGCCGGAACGATAATTTTTGCATTTGCGCTGGCGTGCGGATTATTTATCGCAATTCCAACTTTCGCGGCGAAATTTTTACACGAAATCACCGACGACCCAGTAATTTTCAATTTGGCGGAAGGATTGTTGCGGCTGATAATTTTCCTGCTGTACATTTTCGCAATTTCGCGAATGCAGGACATACAACGCGTTTTCCAATATCACGGCGCGGAACATAAAACTATTTTCTGCTACGAGGCGGATTTGCCGCTAACAGTTGAAAATGTGCGGAAATTCCCGCGGTTGCATCCACGCTGCGGCACGGCGTTTTTGCTAATCGTAATGATTGTCAGCATATTTGTATTCGCGTTTTTGGGCTGGCCGGATTTGTGGCTGAGAATTTTATCAAGAATAATTTTGCTGCCGGTGGTTGCGGGCATTGCCTACGAAATAATCAGATTCGCCGGAACTTCAGAAAATCCGCTGGTGCATTTGGCGATAATGCCTGGCTTGTGGCTGCAATATTTGACAACGCGCGAGCCGGACGATTCGATGATAGAAGTTGCGATAGCGTCACTTGAGGCGGTACAAAAATAAATGGCGGTCGGAATAATCGCGGAGTACAATCCGTTTCACGCGGGACACGCCTTCCAAATTTCGCAGATAAAAAAATTAACCGACGCGGGAATAGTAGCGGTAATGAGCGGCTCATTCACTCAACGCGGCACACCGGCGATTTTAGACAAATGGACGCGAGCAAAATTGGCGGTAATGGGCGGCGTCGATTTGGTATTGGAATTGCCATTCACGGCAGCGGTACGGAGCGCACAAGATTTCGCGCGCGGCGGCGTCAATTTATTGTCAAAGCTGGGAATAATCGACACGCTTGCATTTGGCGCGGAAATTCCCAATTTAGAAAAATTAAAATTGGCAGCGGCAACATTCAGCAAAAAAACTTTCCAACAAAAATTAAAATCAGAAATGGCGACGGGCAAATCCTACGCGGCGTCAGTCACGGAAATTTTATCTGAAATTGTAAAAGTCGACGTAGGGCAACCAAATACCATTTTGGCGATAGAATATTTGCGCGCATTGCCGGAAAATATCACGCCGTTATTAATCCCGCGCGGCGAAGTCGTTTCCAGCGCAACACAAATTCGCCGCCTGCTTTACCAAAAAAATATTCCCTGGCAAAAATTATCAGTGCCTCGCGCAGTCCTCGATGAATTAAAATCCGCTGAATTAGTTCGTGAGGATTTTTTATTGCGCCCAATCTTAGCCAGAATTTTAGCCAGCAACCTTGAAAATCTGCGCGAAATTTACGGAATGGCTGAAGGCATCGAATTTAAGCTGATAGAATCTGCGCGACGAGCTAAAACTTTCGACGAATTAATCACGGGAATTGTAAATCGGCGCTTCCCAATCAGCCGCGTCAAAAGATTGTTGCTGCATTTTTTACTCGGATTCACCGAAGAAATTTCCGGCGATTACGCAAGAGTTTTGGCGTTCAATTCGCGCGGCAGACTTTTATTAAAACAAATTCGCGCAGTGCCAATTATTACGAAAGTCGCACAGCATTTAACCAGCAAAGAAATTTTATCCGGACAAATAATCGAACCGTACAAAAAAAATCTCGCGTTCGACCTGCGAGCAACAGACCTGCGCGAGATTCTATTTGAAAAACCAAATTTTTCGGGCAAAGATTTTTTGACGCCGCCTTATTTCAGATAAAGCCCAATGTTCGTATTGTCAACAATCTGCGGCGTGCAAAGATACGACGGAACGATAAGCACGCCGTTATCAGAGCTGGTGATGTCGTTAATATCGGGCTGCGTGCCTTCAACAACGGATTTAATCATACGTACGCACTTTGCGGCTAAAATTTCCGGCGGTTTGGCAACGGTGAAAGTTTGCTGACCGTTTTTAATGCGTTCGAGCGCGGCAGGGTCACCGTCAAGCCCAGAAATGAGCGGTAAAGGTTTGCCCGCGGCTCTAAATTCTTCGAGGAGCACACCAGCAATATCGTCATTCGGGCTCAAAACAACGTTCAAAGTTGCGTCGGTATAATATTTGTTGAAAATGTCTTTGATACGCGGGCGGGCGTTTGCAGAGTTCCATTCGGCAACAGCAACTTGATCGAAGCTTGTCTGCCCCGAACGGCAAACCAGTTGCCCACTTCTCAAATACGGCTCTAAAATTTTCATCGCGTTTGAAAAATAAACATTCGCGCCGCTGTCTGTAGGACTTCCTGCGAAAAATTCAATGTTGTATGGACCGCCGCCGTTTTTCAAATTCAAAGCCGCTTCAAGATATTCGCCCATACCTTCGCCAACAGCCGCGCCGTCAAATCCCGCGTGATAATTCACAGCGTCAGTATTCAACAGCATTCTTTCAACCGAAATAACCGGCACATTATTTTTCTTAGCATCGTCTAAAACGTTGACAAACGCGCCGGAGTCAATCGCGGCAATTACGATACAACCAGGTTTTTTAGCAATGGCGTCTTTAACCTGCTGCAGTTGCTTTTCGCTGGTGTCAGAAAATTGCACATCGACGTCGAAACCTTCTTCTTGAAGAAATTTAGTCAATGAATCGCCATTGCGTTGCCAGCTTTCAGTGGTATTCGGGAAACATACCGCAACGGTTTTCGTACCTGTACCGGTAGAAGTTGAGCCGCCGCCACAGCCGCTAATTGCCACAGCTAAAATTAAAAGCAACGTCGCGCAGAAAATTTTTGCTAACTTCATTGTATTCACCGTCCTTAAATTTTAAATTTGGAAGTAGATTCGGTAAGTTCACCGGCAAGATCAGAAAGTTTCTTACTGGCGCTGGCAACTTCATCAATCGACGCGGATTGTTCTTCAGTCGCCGCGCTGACGGATTCGGTTTCGGCGCTAACGTCTTTGCTTGAGCGGTTAAGTTCTTCCATGGTATTGACGAGTTTATCAACGCGCGTAGAGGCAACTTGAGCATTTTTCTGAATTTCCTCGGCGTGTTGAGTAAGCTGGACAATGGCGTTTGCGATATTTTTAAACGAATCGCCCGCTTCAGCCACAACGACTTTGCCGCTTTCAACTTCTTGATTACCGCGTTCCATTTGTTCGAGCGCTTGACTCATTTCAGTTTGAATGGCGCTGATTAATTCGGCAATTTGCGACGCTGCAATGCTGGAACTTTCCGCCAATTTACGAACTTCATCAGCAACGACCGCGAATCCACGTCCGGCTGTACCTGCGCGAGCCGCCTCAATCGCCGCATTCAACGCCAAAAGATTTGTCTGTTCAGCGATATTTGCGATAGTCGAACTGATATTGCCAATTTGCGTGGAGCGTTCGGCAAGCTGTTTGATAACTTCAGCAGATTTATCGACGCTCTCAGCAACGGCGGACATTTGGTCAACAGCGCCGCTAACTGCTGCGCGTCCATTTTCAGCAATTTTTTCGACGTTTTGAGCCGCACTCAATGAAGAATCTGCTTTGCTCTCAAAATTCTGCAACAATGTCGCAAACGCTTTAATTTCGTCGGTGGATTGTTCGACAGCCTCGCCCTGCTTAATCGCATTTTCAGCAACGTTGCCAATCGAAGTAGCTACCTGCTGAGTGGCGAGCGCGCTTTGTGACGCATTTTCATTGAGCTGTGAGGCGAATGTTGCGGCGTCTTCCGCGTTGTGCTGAATATTCGCGATAAGTTTTCTCAACTTTGCAATGGTATCAGCATAAATATTCGTCAGCTGTCCAAATTCGTCGTTGTTTTTCGCCTTAGCTTCGACCGTCAAATTGCCCGCCGCCATTTCCTTTGAAACGTCAGACAGATAATTAATCGAGTCCAAAATCAAACGGCTCAGCGCAATGGATACGAAAATAACAAAGGCAACAACTGCCGCAATAATTACTATCAAGATAAAACGCGTCTGATTGTACTTACTTTCGGATTCAACAACTTCAGCGTGAATAAAATCTTTGCGGTTATCAAGAATACGATTAAGTTTCGTACCGATAGCGTTGTAAGAGTCGCTGGAAGTCTCCAAAAGTCGTGCGGCTTCGCGCGTGTTGCCCTGTTTCGCAAGGTCGATAACGCGCGTGGAATTTGCCTTGTACTGATTCCAAATGTTTCTCATTTCGGAAAATTCGTCGGCGATTTTCCCGCTAAGGCGCGGCTGAATATTATCAAATGCAATATCGATTTGATCAGCCAATTTTTTAGTGGACTGCGCGGCGTAAATTCTGCTCGGCAAAGTTGTGGCGTCAATAACCGCAAATTCGCCTTGCCGATAATCGCTCATTGCTCGGCTTGATTCTGACGCCGATATAACTCCTTGCAAGTGTTGTGTCGCAATTCTCAGCGCGCTCTCGTTGATTGACGAAAGGCTGAACACTGAATAGACACCGTTGGCAATAAACGCGATTATCAAAAGGACAAAAACTACAAATAATTTTTCCCGAATTGACATCGAGCTCATAAGTACCCCTCCTCGTTCTGTTTGGGTCAAAAAAATTTAGACCGTTTTTTGTATAATTATCGCCGGTTTTGAAATTTCCTGCCGCGTATGAAAATAAATTGTAGCGTTATTTTTTAGTGAAAATCTGTTTAACTGTAACTTTGAGCCAGCCGCCGTGCCAAACAATGTGAAAAATCAGCCCGACCGCCATAATATAACCGCTGTAAATGTGAATATTCCTAACCAAATGCCGCACGCTAAAATCTCCAGGCGGCATCAAATGAAAATCCAGCATTATTCCCGTTATGATACAAGTTAAGCCGCTCAAAAAAAGCGCTAAGTCTAACCAAAAATTTTTGCGCATAACATTTCCCCCAATAAAAAATTGACGAGATTTCTCTCGCCAATTCTAACATAAAAATTTTTAATTCGCCAATGACAGCAAAATTTTCTGCGCGCACTAGTTCAACTTACAAGATAGTTTTAACACAGGAAATTCATCTGTGTTGTTGCGGCGGGACAATTTTTTTTAATTTAAAAGTCTCATTTCGCGCGCCTGCTCTTGAAGTTTAGCGATTCTGTCTTCGGTAGCCGGATGCGTCGAGAATAAATTTTTTAACATTTTGCCGGAATTTTCCAGTGGATTGACAATAAACATATGAGCGGTAGCCGTCGAAGAATTTTCCAGCGGCGCGGAGTGGGTTGCGTAGTATTCGATTTTTTCAAGTGCGCTGGCAAGGTACATTGGATTTCCGCAAATTTCGCCGCCGGTTTTATCAGCGTCATATTCGCGCGAACGCGAAATAGCCATTTGAATAATCGACGCGGCGAGCGGTGCAAGAATAATCGTGGCGATAGTGCCGAGAATACCGCCGTTGTCATTGTCGCGGCTGCCGAAAATCGCGCCCCATTGAACGATATTAGCAATCATCGAAATAACGCCAGCCATTGACGCGGCGATAGTACCGGTTAAAATATCGCGGTGTTTGACGTGCGCCAATTCGTGACCAAGGACGCCGGAAATTTCGTCGTAGTCGAGAACTTTCATAATACCGGTTGTCACGGCGACGGCGGCGTGGTCTGGATTTCTGCCGGTAGCAAAGGCGTTGGGAACGTCGCTATCGATAATACAAACTTTCGGCATGGGTAAATCGGCTTTCTGCGCGAGATTTTTAACGATATTGTAAAGTTGGGGCGCGTCAGCCTCTGAAACTTCGCGGGCGTCGTAAGCCTTCAAAACCATTGAATCACTGAACCAGTAACTGAAAAAATTTATACCGAGCGAAATAGCAAGCATAATCATAGCGCCGGAACTTCCGCCGACAGCGCCGCCCATAGCGACCATTAAACCACTAAGCAACGCCATTAAAATTACTGTCTTGAAAATGTTCATAAAGAATCACCTCGCGCAGATTATACCACACTATTACCAAAAAATAAAGGGCGCTCACGGATGAGCGCCCCCTGCCCGCGCTAGTCACGTGATGTGACTAATGCGGGCGCTTTTCTTTGCTAGGCGTTTCTTTTCTAGAAAAGAAATGCCGAATTATTTCATTTTAATTAAGCATTTACCAGTCATTTCAGCGGGAACATCCATATTCGCCAATTTCAAGAGCGTGGGAGCAACATCGCAAAGAGCGCCATCTTCAACTTCAGCAACTCTATCAGAAACAACGATAATCGGAACAGGATTTGTAGTATGCGCAGTGAACGGCTCTTTCAAATCATAATCGAACATCTTATCAGCGTTGCCGTGGTCAGCAATGATTATGACTTCGCCGCCGACTTTCTTGACGCACTCAACAAAAATACCAACGCAAGTATCAACAGTTTCAACAGCCTGCACAGCCGCTTTCATAACGCCCGTATGACCAACCATATCGCCGTTCGCGTAATTCAAAATTATAAAATCATATTTCTCAGAAAGAATCGCCTCAACGACTTTCAAAGTAACGGTAGGCGCGCTCATTTCCGGTTTCAAATCGTACGTGGCAACTTTCGGGCTCGGTACTAAAATTCTGTCTTCGCCCTTGTACGGTTCTTCGACGCCGCCATTAAAGAAAAACGTTACGTGAGCATATTTTTCAGTTTCAGCAATTCTAAGTTGCGTCAAACCAGCCTTGCTAATCGTTTCGCCGAGACCGTTAGAAACAGATTCGGGCGGATATGCAACTTCAACATTCAAGCCTTCCTCATACTGCGCCATTGTGACGAAAGGCAGACCAACAAGTTCTTCAACGCGCGGGAAACCTTCAAATTTTGTGTCGGTGAAAGCGTGCGTCAATTCACGTCCACGATCGGGGCGGAAATTGAAGAAAATAACGCCGTCGCCTTTTTTAACGCCTGGATAATCGCCAATCGCAACCGGAATCACAAATTCGTCAGTAACTTTATTGTCGTAAGAATCTTTGATAGCTTCAGCGGAAGAATTTTTCTTAGGAGCTTCAGCCTTTGCAATGGCGTCGTAAGCTTTTTGAACTCTATCCCAGCGCTTGTCTCTATCCATCGCGTAATAGCGACCAGAAATAGTTGCAATTTGCCCTACGCCAATTTCTTGAATTTTTTCTTCGAGAGTAGCAAGATATTCAATCGCGGAACTCGGCGGAACATCGCGCCCGTCTAAAAATGCATGAACATAAACGTTTTTAATGCCCTTATCTTTCGCAAGTTTCAACAGCGCGTAAAGGTGATCCGTGTGACTGTGAACGCCGCCAGGGGACAAAAGTCCAAACAAATGCAACGCGCCGCCGCTAGCTACAACTTTATCGGTAACGCCGACCAATGCTTTATTTTGGAAAAATTCGCCTTCACGAATAGCCTTAGTAATTTTTGTAAGCGGCTGATAAATGACGCGCCCCGCGCCGATATTCATATGCCCAACTTCGGAATTGCCCATTTGCCCGTCCGGAAGTCCAACGTATTCGCCGGAAGCTTGGAGTTGCGCATTAGGATACTTTTTAGCAAGTTCGTCGAGAACCGGCGTATTGCCAACTTGAATTGCGTTGTACTTGTCCATAGGGTCGCCAATGCCCCAGCCGTCCATAATGATTAAGCAAATCGGCGCGCGTTTAATTGTTGCCATAGTTACACTCTCCTTAAAAATTAACTAAAAGCCGCCAATGTCAAGACCAACAGAGGCGGCTCAATTTATCGGTTAACCAAAATTATTTACGAATTAGAAATTGACAATCGCGCTGAAGTCCGGAGCTTTGAGAGATGCGCCGCCAACAAGTGCGCCGTCAACGTTCGGCTGTTTCATAAGGTCTTTAATCGTAGCCGGTTTGACACTACCGCCGTATTGGATACGAATTGCGTCAGCCGCCGTTTGATCAAATTTCTTAGCAACTGCTTCACGAATAGCCTTGCAAACTTCTTCCGCCTGTTCAAATGTAGCGGTTTTGCCAGTGCCAATAGCCCAAATCGGCTCATACGCGATAACGAGTTTAGCAACTTCCTGAGCCGTGAAACCTTCGAGAGCCGCGTTAATCTGATTGACAACGTGCTCAATGTATTTGCCGGATTCACGAATTTCAAGAGATTCACCGCAGCAAATAATCGGAGTAATACCAGCGTTGAATGCCGCCTTAGCGCGTTTGTTAACGCCTTCATCGGTTTCGCCGAAATAATCGCGGCGTTCGCTGTGTCCGAGAATTACAAAGTCAACATTAAGTTCGTTGAGCATATCGGTTGCAATTTCGCCGGTGTAAGCGCCTTTAGCTTCCCAGTGTACATTTTGCGCGCCAACGTGAATGTTAGTGCCTTTAACAGCCTTAGCAACTGATTCAAGAGCCGTAGCAGGCGGACAAACAACAACGCGACATTGAGCAGCAGCAACCAGCGGAATCAATTCTTCAACAAGAGCTACGCCAGCTTTAACGGTGTTGTTCATCTTCCAGTTGCCAGCGATAATCGGCATACGACCTTCAGTAGCAATAGCGTCGATACCAGGCAGACATTTACCTTCGAGATATTCAAGGGTTGCGCCGCCGCCGGTGGAAATGTGCGAAATTTTATCTGACAAGCCGGTTTTCTTCAACGCAGCAATGGAGTCGCCGCCGCCGACGATTGAAATTGCGCCTTTTTCAGTAGCTTCAGCAACAGCCTTAGCAACCGCGAGCGTGCCTTTTGCGAAATTATCAAATTCAAATACGCCCATAGGTCCATTCCAAATAATTGTCTTAGCGCCGTCGAGAGCCTTAACATATTCTGCGGAAGTCTTTTCGCCGCTGTCAAGTCCCATCCAATCA
>CAJOIB010000067.1 GCA_905234705.1 uncultured Selenomonadaceae bacterium
AGGATAAAACTTAACAACGCCGAAAATTAATGTTACAATTACTTCTGCTAATGGCAGAGGTAATTTTTTTTGTGAGGAGCGATTTGAAATGAAAATAGGTTTAGCACAAATCGAAATAGCGGCGGGGCGTCCGGAAATTAATTCGGCTAAGATTTTAAATTTCGTGGAACAGGCGAAATCTCAAGAATGCGACGCGGTAATTTTCCCAGCGGCGACAATTTCTGGGCGTTTGTTCACGGCTCAAGCGGCGTTTCTGCGCGAATGCGAAAATTATTGCAAAGAAATCATCGCGGCGAGCGAAGGCATTACAATAATTTTTGGCAACATCAATGATATTTTCGTGGCGAATGATGGCAAATTGGCGCATCACCTGCGCGATAAATTTATTTTCACCGGCGATTTGGACGAAATGCACCTTTGCTTTGCATTTGATTCTGCGCCGTTCGTCATCGGCAATAATCTTGAGCGCGACAAATTGAATACTGCGCGCGTGGCGGAAGTTAAATGTCCGCTGATTTATGTTAATGGCGTCGGTATGCAAAATTCCGGCAAGACGGTTTACACTTTCAGCGGCGAAAGTGCGGTTTACAATTCAGCCGGAAAAGCTGTCGTGCGAGTTGAGCCGTACGTTGAGACTTTGCAGGTTGTTGATTTTGACGAGATTGAAAATATGCCGGAAATCGAAATGGAAACTGAGCCGGAAGTTGCCGAAATTTACCGCGCGCTGAATTATGGCGTCGATAAATTTTTAAAGCAAATCGGTATGAGCAAAGTTGTAATTGGAATATCGGGCGGAATAGATTCAGCGGTGGCGGCGGCTCTTTACACGAAAATTTTGGGCGCGGAAAATATCTTGCTGGTGAATATGCCGAGCGTGTTCAATTCAGCCACAACGCGCAATTTGAGCGAACAGCTTGCTAAAAATCTCGGCTGCAAATACGCGGTTGTTCCAATTCAAAAATCTGTGGATTCGACGGTTCGACAACTTGAATTGACGCCAGTAAATTTCCTGCGCGACGATTCTACTGAAGAAATAAAAATTTCTGGATTTGTGCGTGAAAATTTACAGGCGCGCGACCGTAGCGGCAGGATTTTAGCAACGCTGGCGGCGGCTCTTGGCGGCGGCTTTACCTGCAACGCGAATAAGGCTGAATCGACGATTGGCTATTGTACGTTGTACGGCGACAGTGCGGGATTTTTGGCGGCGACGGCTGATTTGTGGAAATTCCAGGTTTACGATTTGGCGCGTTATCTCAATGAAAAAATTTATGAGCGTGAAGTCATACCGCAGGGGATAATTGACATTGTGCCGAGCGCCGAACTTTCTGACGCGCAAAATGTCGACGAAGGCAAAGGCGATCCGTTGCATTACGATTATCACGATTATTTATTCCGCGCGTTTGTCGAGAAACTTGCCGCGCCCGAAGATATTTTGAATTGGTACGCTGAGAAAAATTTGGAAGCGCAAATCGGCTGTGCTGAAGGTTTAGTTGCGAAATATTTTCCGACCGCGAAAGATTTTATTGCAGATTTGGAGCGCTGGTGGAAACAATTTACCGGCATTGCGGTTGCCAAGCGTATTCAATCGCCGCCGATTATGGCTGTCACGAGCCGCGCGTTCGGTTCTTTCGCGGAATCTCAAAACGG
Source organism: uncultured Selenomonadaceae bacterium (assembly GCA_905234705.1). Taxonomy (GTDB): domain Bacteria; phylum Bacillota; class Negativicutes; order Selenomonadales; family Selenomonadaceae; genus Quinella. The sequence continues at coordinate 1,648 of CAJOIB010000067.1, forward strand.
CGTCCACTTCACGCAAAATTATCAAGTTCTTAAATCAAAATTTATTTAACATTTTTATAGCTAATTCCAGATATAACTTTATGAATTGTGGATTTATAGACTCCAAATTTTTTATCGTGAGGTTTATAATTTTTTCTGATGTACCGAACGTCCTCTTCGCTTAATTTCGATCTGGGACTTTCTGCGCCCACTTTGCCTGTTCCTGCGTCAATGGAGTATTGCCGATTCTTGCTGTAAATGGAGTATTGCCGATTCTTGCTGTAATTTAAATTTCTTTTCGTAGCAGGTACAAGAAAAACGGTGAACCTATCATTGCTAAAATCAAACCAACCGGCAACTCTACCGGCGCAAAAATTACTCTTGCAGCGGTGTCGCTGAACGTTACAACAGCCGCGCCCAATAGCGCCGCGCTTGGTAATAAAATTCTGTAGTCCGAGCCGATTAATAATCTCGCCGTGTGCGGGACGATTAGCCCGACGAATCCGAGTAACCCTACTACACACACCGCTGAAGCCGCCAGGAGCGCCGCTATCGCCGTTAAAATCGTGCGCGTGAGGTTTACCCTTAAGCCGAGCCCTTTAGCCACTTCGTCGCCCAGCTGAAGAATATTCAAATGTTTCGCCGCCAAAAATGCTAAAATCGTTCCCGTGATTGTGTACGGATATAAAATTTCTACGTGCTGCCAGCTTCGCGCAGATAATCCGCCTACCATCCACATCAACGCGCCGCTGACTTTTTCGCTGTAAAAAATTAACATCGCCGAAATTCCCGCGCCCAAAAATGCACTTACCGCCACGCCCGCCAATATCACGCGGATTGGTTTTATGCCGTCCTTCCACGCCAATATGTAAATCAAAATCGCGGCGAGCATTGCGCCCAAAAACGCCGCCGGTGTCACGAGTGCGCCCGCGTCTTTCATTACAAGCATTGCGAAAATCCCAAATAAGCCCGCGCCGCTTGATATTCCTATGATATGCGGATCTGCTAACGGATTTTTCATAACCGCCTGTAAAATTGCGCCGGACAAAGATAAATTCACTCCGACCAACATTGCAACGATTGTTCGCGGCAGCCGGATATTTTCTAAAATCTGTTGCTCGGTTGGCGTAATTTCAGCTAAGCCTAAAATTTTTTCCGCGCTTATTTCCACCGAGCCGTTCATCAAGCTCACGACGAAACTTAGCGCCGCCGTCGCGCAGAACAAAAATATTTTTAATTGCATAATTCTCCAAAAGAATAAACGCACAGCCAAATTCGACCGTGCGTCTATTTTTTATTCAGTTAACGTTAAATTAATGCGCTTTTTTCTCAACTTGATATTCGCAGGAAATTTCGGTGATAACGCCGTTGACAACTTTGAACTCGATACTTCTGGTATAATCGTGGCTGTAATATTCGTATTGCTCTTCGTCGTTTTCGATGTCGCGGCGGTCAGCAACGCCGTAAGCCCTGTTTAAAACCGTGGCTTTTTGCCCGACTCTGACGCCGTTTGGAGTAGCAAATGCGGCGCTGGTAGTTTTGACTTCTTCGATAATGTTGGAATTTTCGTCGTCGATTTCGACTTTGAAGTGCCGGAAAGTCCATTCGTCGCCTTTTTTGCGCGTCGGCTGCCCGTAAATTGAAACCAGCTTAGAAACTTTCATACCAGGTTCAACTTGGTCGAGGGCGATTTTATCTGCAGAAATCGTTGCTGAACAAACCGAGGAGAATGCCATTACTGCGCCACAAAGGAGGGCTGCAATTTTTTTCATTGTGGTAACCTCCTAGAAAAAATTTTTTGAGTAAGTTTATCAAGAGAAAAATTTGTTGTCAAGCGCGATTCAAGTTTATTCCTCAGGTTTCTGAGCGCGTTCACGTTTTGCGCGGTTAATCGAAAGGGAAATGCGCTTGCGTTTGGTATCGATGCGCATAATTTTAACTTTGACAACTTCGTCCATTTGAACAGCTTCGTCCGCGCTTTCAATGCGGTGGTCAGCCAATTCGCCCATCGGAATCAAACCGTCAAAGCCAGGCTCAATCTCCATAAACGCGCCGAATTTCGCGAGCTTAACAATTTTGCCTTCGATAATGTCGCCTTCATTGTATTTTTCCGCACGCTCAACCCAAGGATCTTGCTGAGTATTTTTCACGGACAAAGAAACGCGGTGCGATTCGGGGTCGACATTTTTAATATAAACATCAACTTCATCGCCAACTTGCAAAACGTCGGACGGCTGATTAATGCGTTCCCAGGACAAATCCGAAATGTGCGCGAGCCCGTCAACGCCGCCAATGTCGATAAATGCGCCGTAGTCTACCAAACGTTTAACCGTGCCCTTGATAATTTGCCCAGGTTCTAATTTATCAAAAATTTCCTGCTGTTTACCGTCGCGCTCTTTTTCGAGCAACGGACGACGCGAAAGTACTAAACGCTGCTTATGTTTATCTATTTCAATCGGCACAGCTTCAACGGTTTGCCCTTCGTAAACGCCCAAATCTCTGACGAAATGAAGTTCCATTTGGGACGCGGGAATAAAGCCGCGCACTTCGCCCACGAACGCCACTAAACCGCCTTTGACAACCTGCGTAATTCTCGCTTTGACTGTACCGCCATTTTCTTTAATTGCTTCCAATTCCTTCCAACCGGACATACGATCTGCCTTGACTTTGGAAAGAGCGCCGCCATTTTCGCCGCCGAGCGATTGAATATAAACTTCAATTTTATCGCCGACTTTCACGACATCTTCCGCGGATTCCGGTTCGGGCGTGGCAAGTTCCCGCTTCGGAATAGGAATTTCCTGCTTATAGCCGATATCGACAAAAGCTTCATTGTGATTTACTTGAACGACTGTTCCTTCAACGATTTCGCCTTCACGGATATTTTCAATGCCGTTAGCCGAATCAAGCAAACTGCCCATATCCTCTACATTTTTTACATCCTCTGACACTGTATTGAAACCTCCCGAATAATCCAGTCCGGCGTTGAGGCACCGGCTGTTATTCCAACTTTTTGGATTTTATTAAACCATTCAGGTAAAATTTCCGCGGCTGTCTCTATGTGATACGTTTTGCATTTGGTTTCACATAATTTAGCGAGTTTTGTGGTATTAGCGCTGTTTTTCCCGCCCACTACAATCATCACGTCAACTTTTTCGGCTAATTCCATTGCTGCTGTCTGGCGCTGTTCGGTCGCTGTACATATCGTTCGCAATATGCGTATGTCCTTTGACTTTTCCAATAATCGCAGAACTATTTTTTTGAAATGTTCGCCTGCTATTGTTGTTTGTGATACTATGCCCAATTTGGCGCACGGTTTCAACGCTTCTGCCTCGGCTTCGTTTTCGATTATGACTGCTTGCCTGTTCGCCCATTCAAAAATGCTCTTGACTTCGGGGTGGTTTTTTTCGCCGATTATGACTACTGAATAGCCGTCTTCAGCCAATTCTTTTGCCGACAGTTGAGCCTTTTTCACGTGCGGACAAGTTGCGTCTACGATTTTTAGCCCTTTCGCGCAGATTTTGTTATAGATTTGCGGTCCTACTCCGTGCGAGCGGATTATTACTGTGCCTTCGCTAATTTCCGATAAATTTTCAATCGTACCAACGCCTTCGTCCTTGAGTCGTTCGACCATTTGTGGATTGTGAATTATCGGTCCAAGTGTACAACTTTTGCCGTCCGCATTTTCGCGCGCGATTCTTATTGCCCGCTTTACTCCATAACAAAATCCTAAATACTCCGCTAAAATGACTTCCATCAATTTCACCTTTCCGGCTGGCTACGAACTTTTATATTCCTCAACTATTCGTAGCTGTAACAAGTTTATCATAACAAAAAAAGCAAATCAATATCTATAATCGATTTTAAAGCGCTTTCCGCCATTTTATAAAGTTTCAAAAGGGTATCGAAATTTCCACTGTACAGCTTTATTATTTTTGCTATAATGTTTTTGTTAGGGGGAATAATTTTGGAAAATGAAACAAATCGTGTCGTGAGATTTAGGCACGGCAAAACTTTGAAAAATACTTTATTGCAGGGGTTGCAGCTTTTAATTGGTGCGATAATTGCGTCAATCGGGCTGGAACTTTTTTTGATACCGAATCAAGTTATAGACGGCGGCGTAGTTGGCTTGGCGATTATGGGGCATTATATGTTTAATAATGTGGCGTTTGGCGTTTTTCTGGTAGTGCTGAATATACCGTTTCTGTACATTGGTTACAAGCACATTGGCAGGAATTTTGCGATAGCTACGGTTGTTGCGGTTATAATGCTAAGTTTTTGTTCGGAAGTGGCGGCGACTTTCCCGAAGGTTACCAATGATCCGTTTTTGGCGGCGATATTTGGCGGAATAATTGACGGTATCGGCGTTGGAATAATAATGCGGGCGGGCGGCTCATTGGACGGAACGGAGATTGTTGCAATTATTGTTGATAAGCATTCGCCGTTTTCGGTTGGTGAAGTTGTTATGTTTATCAATTTATTTATTTTGAGCGGCGCTGGATTGTTATTTGGCTGGGACAAGGCGATGTATTCATTGGTTGCGTATTTTGTTATCGCGAAAATGATTGACGTTGTGACGAAGGGCTTAGATGAAACTTACGCGGTGATGATTGTTACGGATTTGCCGATTGAAGTTACTGACGAATTGAATAAACAGCTTGGGCGCGGCGTTACGATATTGCACGGGCAAGGCGGCTATACCAAATTGCCGAAAGAAATTTTATATTGCGTGGTGAATCGGTTGGAAGTTACCAAGGTCAAAGATATTGTGTTGTCAATGGACGAGCGCGCGTTTGTTACGATTAATGCGGTTCACGATATTGTTGGTGGGCGCTTTAAAACTAAATCTCACTGATATTGGCATTTCTTTTTAGAAAAGTACTAAAAATCATTGTACCGCCGATTATATTTCCAATACCTGTCGGAATTAAAAATCTGAAGAAATAATCGAAAAAGTCTGCGTCACCGGCGATAATTTCATAAGCCATTTCGCAAGAACCGACTACAACGTGCGCATTATATGAGCCGCGACTTCATGCAAAGCATTTGCAATTTCCGGCGAAACCGCATGGTGACTTGAAAAAAATATCGCCGCTATCGCCGTTCCAACTATATTGAAAAAAAATACTATGCTCCAAAGGCGTACCTTGCAATTATCGGCTCAAATTGCGAATCTCCCATGTGCATATGAAATATCGCACGGAAAAAAAACGAAAACGACACGAAAACATTTTCGCGCAGTGCTATTTGTTCCTCTTCGGGCAATTCCTTGACAAAATTTTTGCCTTTCACAAAATAACCTATTACGTAGACGATTCAACAATCGCTTATACCAATGCGTATTCTGACAGCGCTTTTAAGGTGAAAGTTATATCCTGCCATAAAACTTATTCGCCGCAAGAACAGTGGTATTTCTTTGAGGAAGAAGATGGCACAGTGGCTTATGTAATAGGTGAAGGTGGGCGCGCGATGCCAGTGACAAGGCGGACAAAGCAATTCTGGCTTACGCGGAAGCTTACGCCTATGGCTCTACCAATTACGCCAAACAAGCAGGCTTATCTCAAGACGATATTACTGAAGTTCGTCAAATAATCGTCAACAAATTCAGAGACAGTTTCAAAGAATTTTGCTTGAGCGACGAAAGTCTTAACACCTTGATTGACGTTTACCTTAACAAACTTAAAACTTCAATGAAGATTTCCGCCAAGTTGAAAGTTCGCGACGCCGAACATCCCGTCGTTACAATTACGGCAAAAGTCCTTGACGAAGAAAGTTTTGAAAACCAGGCAAATAACGACCCCAATATCCAGGCTCTTGCATTCGCGATTATGGGCTTGCAAAATGAAGGCAAAACTGAAGATGCAGATCCTACAGTTCAAAAGACAGCGATAGACTGCATTACCAAATTTATCAACGGACTTAATTTCGGTTCAGCGACGACCATTGACATTACCCGCACAAAAACTAAGGGCGCTGACGGCAAAACTTACTGGGCACCGCAAGAACCCGATGCTCTTTATCAGTTCATCACAGCGGATTAATTCTATGGTAGGCTGATTTTCTGCTTTTAAAAATCTCAGCAATAAAAAGAGGCAAGTGTACAATTCGGATTACACATTGCCTTTTTTAGTTTACAAATATAATTTCTACTTACCACTTATCACTGACCACTGACAACTTAAACCTCCCATTTGCTTTGCATAACTTTGATTGAGTTGACAATGGCTTTGCGATTTTCGCGAATTGCGCCCTGTTCAATAATCTGCGCGAATTGCGAAGGCATCATCTTAGCCGCGTTGTTGCGAATCCAGGCGCGAAATTCCTTAGCGCCCTCAGACGCCTGCAAATGCTCACGAATCAATTCAACATTTTTAGTAACGACCGAAATAAACGCGCGTTCCAATCCTATCGCATTGATAACAGCCTTTGCCGTAATGTCGCGCAGAATTTCAATATCCGCGTCCAAAGTCGAAATCATATCGTCCTTGCTCTGCATACGCTTAACTTTTCTGGCAAATTCGTGCAATTCGTCAAGATTGAGCAGCGTATCCTCAGCGGCGGCAGTCGGCGTAGTTTTTTTGGCGTAGCTGTTAATCAGATTCTCGATAGCTTGAGTGCGCTGGGCGGCGGAAAGTCCCTGCCAATTTACATTGAACAGATTTTCAAGGCGGTTGCCGAATTTGTCTTTGCCCTTGATTTTCGGGTCGGACTGCATATCGACAAGATTAATACCGGCGTCAGTTATCAGCCGCGCCCATTTTTCCAGCGGCAAATTTTTAACGTCAATCAGCATTTCTTCAGCGAAATCTTCAAAAACGCCGCGCAAGAAATTTTCATTAGCCGTAGCAGATTTTGAATTATTCGGTTTCGGCGCAGTGGAAACGTCAACGCTCTCGTGAACCAGAATTTTCGAGAAGAAATTGACGCCATTTTTGCCGATATTATCAAGCTGAGAAATATTTTGCGCGCCGCGGCTCGTCGGCATATTGTAATAGACGGACAGCGAAATTAATTCCGGCAAAGTCGCCTTAACTTTCGCCAGCCTGTCATCTTCGGCAAACGGCATAGTGATTAAAGTTTGAATCAGCGTGGTTACAAAACGTTCGACCAGCGCGTTGAAATTGCAATCCGAGCCTTCCTTAATCAGCATTTTGTCGAAAAGTTTGTTTACGGATGCCTCAAGTTCAGCTTTATTGGGCGTGTCCGGCTCAGTGCCCATAATCTGCAGAAAAGATTCAACCAGCGCCTGACGCAGTGTATCTTGTTTCTGAATGGTAAGCTGTGACGCGCTCTTAACGATATTTTCAACAAAAATCTTGCCGAGTTTGTCGCGAACATTGGCGTTGACGGCGTTTGTCGGGTAAATTCCATCGGGGTCAATCGCCAGGCTGTACTCGACATCTTGAATTAAATCTTCCTGCGCGGCGCTAAGCGGATAAATTTTTTCAATATCAGACTGCAAATTTGGCGCGTGTGTTGCTGAGTAATTTTGTTAGCCTCGCGAATGAACAGCGGCAATTTGCTTTGAATGTCCATCAAAATCTCGGCGCTAACGTCAGTGTAATTCAATTCGCCCGAACTGTACCGCTCCAAAAGATTATCGAGCACTTCTTTGGTTTTTGTCAAAGTGCTCTCTGCGCGACGTTTCAAAACTTCAAAGCGGTCGTTATCGTAATAATCCTGCATTTTTTTATGAAGAACACCAACGCCGTCGCCATTAGCTAAGCCCCATTCGTCGATAACTTTTTTAGCAACATCGCCCGCAATTAAACCTTCGCGCTCAAGGTACGCTCGCGCAGAACCGCCGACAATGTGACTTGCCAGCGCAATTTGATATTTATTAACAGATTCATTTGTCAGCGCCGCCAAATTATTTTGCGCGGTGGTGGCGTCACTTGCCCTGTCAATTTTGTTGCCGAAAACAAACGCCTTGGCGCTCAATTTAATTCCGTCAGCGTCTTGCCCTTTGCGGAGCATATCAAGTTGCGTGCCGGTTAAATTCGGGCGGTCGCCAACATTCGTCACCAAAATAATTGCGTCGGTAGTTTTGAGCATTTCTTCAGTTTGGCGTTTATGAAGTTCGGTCGGCGAATCGAAACCTGGCACGTCATACAAAACCAAATGGCTCATTTCGGCAAGTTGCGTAGAGCGAATGATAACATTTTTGACGGCGTACGGGTGCGGCTGGCGAATGACGCTGCCGTCCGGATTTTTGCCGCTCATACCGGTGATATAAACTTTGAAGTCATTAAATTCGTCGCCGCCAGTCCAATATTCAGCGCCAAATTTCAGCGGCGCGTGTCCCAACAGCGGCAGAATTTTATTTTTGCCCTCAAGCATAGCCTTAATATCTTCGGCAGTCGTGCCGTTATGAACCATAAAAATCCCGCGCTGATCGGGGTCAGTCTCAACCGCTTTCCAATATCTGTCGAACGCCTCATAAGTCATTGTGAAAAAGTCAACCGCGTCGGGATATTTCACGTCATTTAACATTCGCCTAAAATTTTTGTTAAATTCTTCGCGGCTGTAAAAATAAATTTCTGCAACGTCGGTATCGCCCGAGCGAATTTCAGTTGTGGTATAAGTGCAGCGCTCGGCGTATTCCGGCAAAACCATAGATTTAATCAACGCATTACCCAGCGTCGATTTACCGGCTTTTTCCAAACCAACAATCGCAACGGTAAATTCGCGGCTCTGCAATTTCGCCAAAACTTTTTTATTAGCCGCCTGCAAACGCGCGAGTTCCTCACGTTCCGCGCCTTGAATTACCAAGCTTTCGCTGTCAACCTTGAAAATTTCGCTGAAAGTCCTGTCCGCCTGCGAAAGTTTGTCAATGAAGTCCTGCTTGCTTTTTTCCCAATCGCCCATGTTCCTGCCTCCAAATATTTATTTCGCCATCAAATCGGCGATTTTGTTTGCAATTTCAACCGGATTATCCGGCATAATTCCTTCGATTAAAAGCGCCTGCGTGTACAGCAATTCGCAGAAATTTTTAAACTCCGGCGTATCTTTGCCGAGCGCGTGCAAGCCACTCAATTTCCCAAAAAGCGCGTGATTCGGATTCAATTCCAAAATTCTCTGCGCCTTGAAAAATGGATTATTCATTGCCGCGAAAGTTTTTTCCATATTCAGCGAAGGTCCATTTACGCCGGTTGACAAACACACCGCGCCCGTTTTCAAATTCGGCGTCAATCTGACTTCGGAAACTGCGCCATTCAAAGCCGCGGCTACGTCTTTCAATAAATTTTCGTGCGATTTGGCTAATTCTTCAACTTCGGATTTAGTTTTCTGAGATTCGGCGTCGTCCAATGAAAAATCTTCGCGCGTTATCGACTGAAATTCTTTATCGGCGTATTTATTCAGCGACTCTATGCAAAATTCATCAACGGGGTCAAGCAAATATAAAACTTCAATGCCGCGCTCGCGCAGGAGTTCCATTTGCGGCATTTGCGAAATTTGCGCTTTATCCTTGCCGGTCGCGCAGTAAATTTTTGTTTGAGATTCGGGCATTCGCGAAACGTATTCTTCCAGTGTCGATAAATCTTCTTTGGAAGTGGCAAACATCAGCAAATCCTTCAAATCGTCCTTAGCTTTTTCGTCGTACGCGTTGTTATACACGCCGATTTTCAAAGATTTTCCGTATTCGCGCCAAAATTCGCCGTAACGCTCGCGCTCATTTTTCAAAATCTTAGTCAGCTGTTTAAGAATATTTTTTTCAAGAGCCTTGCCGATTTTTTTAACTTCGCGGCTCTGCTGTAAAAGTTCACGCGAAATATTCAGCGGCAAATCCGGCGAATCTACCAGCCCCTTGATAAACCGCAAATAATCCGGCAGAAAATCTTTGCACTTATTCATAACAAAAACGTGACGCGAATACAACTGCAAGCCTGCCTCATAATCCGAGTAATACAAATTCATCGCCGCGTGTTTCGGTATGCACAAAAGCGCCGTATATTCGGTCGTACCTTCAGCCTTTGTGTGAAAAATCTCAAGCGGCGTCTCCCATTCGTGAAATTGGTGCTTGAAAAATTCTTCGTACTCTTCCGGCTTAATGTCAGATTTATTGCGCGTCCAAAGAGGCTGCATTGAATTGACGGTTCGCACTTCGACGGTTTTATTTTTATCGGCATCCTCAACTTCAAAATTCATCTTAATCGGGTAGCGTATGAAGTCGGAATATTTTTTGATAAGATTTTCGACGGTATAAATATTCGTGAAATCAAAATCTTCGCCGCCGCAAAATTCGGGTTTCAAATGCAAAATAATCGTCGTGCCGCGCGAATTTTTTTCAGTATCTTCAAGCGTGTATTCGCCCGCGCCATCGGACGCCCATTTGACAGCGGAATTTTCACCTGCGCGACGCGTGATAAGTTCAACTTTCTCAGCCACAATAAACGCCGAATAAAAACCTACGCCGAATTGCCCAATCAATTCTTCGTCAATTTTGCCTTCGCTCTCACGAATTTTTTCAAGAAAAGCCTTAGTGCCGCTCTGCGCGATTGTGCCAATATTGCTGATAACTTCGCCGCGCGTCATACCGATTCCGTTGTCGCTAATCGTAATGGTTTTGGTTTCGGCGTCCGGAATAACATAAATCTCAAAATTTTCGTCGCCGCCCAAAATCTCGCGGTTAGTCAAACTTTCAAAGTGCAACTTGTCAATGGCATCGCTGGCGTTTGAAATCAATTCGCGCAGAAAAATTTCCTTGTTAGTGTAAATTGAATTGATAACCAAATCTAAAAGCCGCTTGGTTTCGGCTTGAAATTGCAGAGTCTCAATCGACATAAAAAAATTTGCCCCCTTAAAATAATTTTTATAATTATAAATCAGACAAAGCGCGGTTGCAAGGTTGACGTTCCAGGAAAATTCAGTTAAAATTCATATTAAAGGAGTGATGGGCGATGACCAGGTTAAAAATTTTTACAGGACTTATTTTTTCGTTATTAATTTTAAGCGCGTCGGTGGTAATGGCGGCGGCGAAAACGCCAACGATAGCGGCGGATTCAGCAATTTTGATTGAAGTATCGACGGGGCGCGTAATTTTCGAGAAAAACGCAGATGTTGCGCGACCGCCAGCCAGTATGACGAAAATGATGACGTGCATATTGGCGCTGGAATATTTTTTCCCGTACGAAGAAATAAGGATTTCGGCGAATGCGGCGGCGGTTGAAGATTCGGATTTGGAATTGCGCGCGGGCGACGTTTTGACGGCGGATGAACTTTTGCGCGGAATGATGTTGGTTAGCGATAATGGCGGCGCTGAAGCTGTTGCAGAAAATATCAGCGGCGATGTTGCGCGCTTTGCTGATTTGATGAACGAAAAGGCTACTGACATTGGCTGTACGAATACGCATTTTGAAAATCCGCACGGTTTGCCGAGCAATAATCATTATAGCACTGCGCGAGATATGGCGAAAATTGCCACGTACTGTATGCGCAATGAAAATTTCCGCGATATAGTTTCGACTCAGCGCGAAGTTATTCATTGGCTGAATCCTTCCGATTTGACTGTCAAGGTTACAAATTCAAATCATTTGCTCGGACAATACAAAGGCGCGAATGGAATTAAAACCGGTTGGACGCGCGCGGCGGGCGGCTGTTTAGCGGCGAGTGCCAAACGCGGCGAAATTGAATTAATCGCAATTATTATGCATTCGACTGACACTGTGACGCGCTTTGATGATGCAAAAAAATTATTGGATTATGGCTTTGAGCGCGTGACGAAAATTCACGAAATCGATAAAGATCGCGTTGAAAAAAAAGTTTTCGTGCGTGACGGCGCGCAGGGTACAGTTGCGGTTGGTTTATCCGAAGATTTAACTTTTCCGCTGCTCGACGACGAAGACGAAATTAAATTTACTGTGACGTACGATTTGCCGAAAGTTGTATCGGCGCGCATTAGTACCGGCGACGTGATTGGGCAGGCGATTTTGAAATATGACGGCAGGGCTGTTGCCAAAGTGCCGATGGTTGCGTGCGAAAATGTTATGCGCGGTTGGAGCGTTGGCTCAATGCTGGTTGGCTGGACTGAGCCGATTATTTCTGTCGCGCAGGATTTTTTATTGGTGTTGCTCGCTTAATGAGATGATTAAGTTAATCGAGCTGACTAAAAAATTCGGCGAAAAAGTTGCTGTCGACAATTTAAACTTTGAAATTTTCAGCGGCGAAGTTTTTGGTTTATTGGGGAAAAATGGCGCGGGCAAAACTACGACGATTAAAATGCTGACGTTGCAACTCAAGCCTACGTCCGGCGAAATTATTTTTGATACCAGCGACGAATTTAAAATTAAGCGCTTGATTGGAATTGTGCCGCAACATTTAAATTTCGACCAGGATTTGACTGTCGAAGAAAATTTAGAATTGCACGGGCGGCTTTACCATTTGGCAAAATCTGAACGAAAAATGCGCATCGACCAACTCCTAAAATTCGTGGAGTTAGAATCGGTGCGCACTTCATTTATAAAAAATTTATCGGGCGGAATGAAGCGGCGGCTGTTAATTGTGCGCGCGCTCATTCACCAGCCGAAAATATTATTTCTGGACGAGCCGACAGTTGCGCTTGACCCGCAAGTTCGGCGAAAAATTTGGACGCTCATTCAAGAATTAAAATCGCAGGGCATAACGATAATTTTAACAACGCACTACATAGAAGAAGCGGAAAATTTGTGCGACCGCGTGGCGATTTTGAACGCCGGAAAATTAATCGCTCTCGACACCACGGAAAATTTATGCGCCGGTAAATCGCTCGAAGAAATTTTTATTGAGTTGACGGGCTAAGTTTTAAGCCAAATATCGACAAAATTTTATCCAGCCATTTCAACTGATAGCCGCTGTGTCCATTGCGCTCAAATGGCATCTGCTCGGCGTAATCTTTGCCCTTGTCAGTCAAAATGTAGCCGCAAACGCTGTCTTTAATCTGCATACCAAGTTCAATCAGTTTCTTGTTGACGTATTGCGCGCTCTTGCCGATTTTCTTGCCAATTTGCGTCGGCGTCAAATATCCAACTTCGTGTTCAGCGGGCGGCAGAAATTTTTTAAGCTCCCCCAATTCAAGGTTGTGCATTTTTTCAACAGCGTTCGTGCAATGTGCAAGCGCTATTCCGTGCTTGACGCCAAAAGATTTTTCAAGAATTTCAGCAGATTTTACAATATCCTCAAGAATTTCATGATATTTCAGCGGAACATTCGCGGGCAACATGGCATTATCCAATGAGTAAGCGCCGGTTTTACGAATTGACGGAACAACTTCATCCGCTATCCACGCTTGAAATTTTTGTGCGATTTCGTTGTTAGCTTTCATCGCCAGCCGATAAACAATATTTTCGGGAATAAAATCATTTTTCCCCACGGTGTGGGGAATTTTCCCCAGAAGCCACTGCGGCAGATCAAATTCCTCGATGTACTGATTAATGCGCTCAAATCTCACATATTCGACGCCGTTTTTGACTTGAGCGATTCCGAGACTACGCCCGACATCTTCAGTGTTGAACCAAGCAGTTCCATCTTTGTCAAGATAACCGTGAACTTTGAACTGCTCTTTCACGAAAACCTGAACTTGATTCTCCATAAAAAAAACGCCTCCTAAAATTATTTGACAAATTCCCCAGAGACGCTTATAATAAATCTAGACTTTGACCAAGCGTCGCTGGTGTTCTTTTATCAAAATTATTTTACCACTGGAACGCTTTAAGGTCAATATTTTTTTGCCTGTGGGCTTTTTTTATTTGGCGAATAAATTTTCTGCCAATCTTGCAAATTCAGCGATTGATAAAGTTTCTGCGCGACGCTCTGATAAAATTTCAGCCGCCTGTAATGCAGTTAAAACTTTTTCGCGATTGAAACCCGCACCGATTAATGAATTGAGCAAAGTTTTTCGCCGCTGTCCAAACGCCGCACGCACTACCTTTATAAAAAATTCTTCATTTGAAACTTTGAAAGGCGATTCGCGCACGTCGCAAATAACCACTGAACTTGTAACTTCGGGGCGCGGTAAAAATTTTTCCGGCGGCACGTCGAACGCCACTTTCACATCTGCGCGAAATTGGACTGCTACGCTCATTGCGCCATAAATTTTTGAGCCAGGCGCGGCGATCATTCGCTCGGCTACTTCCCGCTGTACCATAGTTACAATTTTTGTTATCGGCAATTTTTTTTCAAGCAGCGTCAATAAAATCTGCGTGGTTATGTAGTACGGCAGATTCGCCACGACTTTAAAATTGGGCGGCATTAATTCTGTCAAATCGACTTTCAAAATATCGCCCTGTACCAATTTAAAA
>CAJOIB010000068.1 GCA_905234705.1 uncultured Selenomonadaceae bacterium
TCTCATATCCACAAAAATTAAGCCGCCGTGGTCGCGCCTGCGCGATACCCAACCAGCCAGCTGTACTGTTTTACCTTCATCAACTTTGCGGAGCTCACCACAATTAAAAGTGCGCTCCATTCCCTTAAGCGTTTCCAATTTCAAATTCCTCCTAACGCGCCAATAATAATCAAAAATTCGCCCCGCGTCAACCTACCAGATTTTGACGCAGGCGATTATAATTGCTTATAACCTTGGCAACGTAATTGCGCGTCTCGTGATAATTCGGAATGCCATTCGCATTTATCACGGCTTGCGGACCGGCATTGTAAGCGGCTATCGCATAAGTCAGAGCGTAAGCGCCATTGCCCGCAAATCGATTTAACTGTGTCTTCAAATAAACCGCGCCGCCTACCACATTTGCGAGCGGATTGTGCGGATTCACGCCGATATTTCGCGCAGTTTCCGGCATTAACTGCATTAAACCTATCGCGCGCGCATTGAAATTAAACGCGCTTTCAGTTTCCATTACCGCCGTTATCAACATCGGGTCGAGGCTACATTGATCGGCCGCATATAAAATCGCCATTGCTATCCACGATATTTCTTTGTCAGTTTTTCCGTAACGGCTCACTTCCTGCAATATCACGTCGTACGGCTCGACTGCCTCAACTTCTGCCGGTACAGCGCCTATCAGCGACGCCGAGATTATCAATGCTACTAAAAATTTTTTCACAGCGTTCTCTCCTAAAATTTTATTTCGTTTCGACAGGATTATTTTTCGTCAAATCAATTCCATTATCCGCCAGCCACTGATTAAACAAATCATCCAATTCGTTAAAAAATGGATCGTTTTCAAAATCAAATTCCAGCTCCGGCAAATTCAAAGCATATCGCTCACATTCTGACGCCTCTTCGTTATATCCCAAATCCGTTAAAGTATACGACAAAAATTGCAAATTTACGGAAGTAATGGTAGTAATTGGGTTTTTATGGTAATCAAATTTTTTGAGCGTATTAAGCGCCTGCCGCACAAGTTCAAGCGCCTCTGCGCGAAGAGTGGCGTTTTTAATAAAATGGTTAAGACAGTACGCCACCGCCATTGTATTACCGAGAATTTCGTCATTCGCGGCAATTTCGCCGGATATTTTGAGAATTTGCCGCACGAGTTTAATGGATTCGTTGAAGTTTCCGGAACTGCTGAATGACATTGCCAAACTGCCCATAGCGTGAATAGTTTTAGGATGGTCAGCGCCGAGTACTTCACTGTAAAGTTCAAAAACTTTTTGCCGAAGTTCAATCTCTTCCGCGTGGCGCTCCAGATTGAAAAGTATCGCGGCTAAATTATTCATGGCGTCAATGGTTTTTGGATGTTTGCCGCCGAAAGTTTCAGCGTAATAATCCAGCACCTGTTTTTGAAGTTCGAGCGATTTTTCGTAACGCCCAAGATTATTCAGCGTCGATATTAGATTTCGCGTTGCCAAAATAGTGTCCGGATGTTTATCACCGCGAGTTTTGCGATAAAATTTCAACACCTTTTCCAAAAGTTTCAAGGCTTCCTCGTAGCGTTCGTGAAGTTCCAAATTATTCAACGACACCGCCAGATTGTGCATAGCCCCGACGGTTTTGGAATTTTTATCGCCGAAAATATCGCGGTAAAGTTCAAGCAAATTTTTCTGAAGTTCAAGCGCCTCCTGGTATTTCCCAAGAGCATTCAGCGACCTTGCCAAATGAGCCATTGCGTCGAGCGTTTGAGGCTCTTCCTCGTCGGTAAGCGCCAAAAATTTTTCGTACGCGGATTTGGAATAATCGGCGGCTTCCTGGTAAAAACCTTGAGCAAATTTCAATCGGGCGGTTTCCAATTCAAAAAGCGCATACGGCATTGTATCGGTTTCGTTGCAGTTTATGACTTTCTCAAAATAAGCGTCGATTATATTTTGAATATCGTCAAATTTCGCGGAATCCATTAATTCTGAAACGTAAGCCGAAATATTTTCGCTGTACTGTTTAATAAAATCCGCGTCGTTCGGCTCAATGTATCGGGCAAGCAATTTCGTCCAGTACATGAGATTGAAAATAAATTCTCCGCCGGTGTTCGGCAATTTTTGCAGCGCCTCATTAAAATATTCGTTGGCAAATTTCTTGATTTTCTTAATTAGACGCTCAGAACAGCTCGGAAACAAATCCGCCTGCACTGTTTTGTCGAAACTGTAAACCGTCGCCGTGAAGTCGTCGATAATAATTTCTTCGCTGTGGAGGAATGAAAAATTTTTTGTCTGCTCGTAAATCGTATCATTAAAAACGATAGTCTTGTCGCCGATTTCGCAGGCAATATCGTCCGTGTAAATATTCAAGGCGCAAAGGAATTTAATCGTTTCCTGCGTCTGCGCGTCCGTATATTTCAAAACGCGCCGCACAACTTTTTCGCGTCCGGCGTCGAATTTGGAAATATCGGGTTCGTCGCCGTTGTGGCTGTCTTTGTAAGCGTGATAAATATCCAGGCACAGCGTCAAAAAAATTGGTGAGCCTTGCGTAAGTTTCGCTATACCGTCGCGCAGATTTGAATTTTCAACGCCGGATTTTTCCAGCAGAGCTTTAGAATCATTTTCGGAAAGGGCGGCAAGTTTTATGCTTTGAACGGGAATATTGGCGTGCGCGGAACTCCATTGCAAATTGGTTCTTCCGGCAATTATCCAAAGTGTATTTGGGACGATTGACATTATGCCGTTGCCCTCGCCGCGCAACCACAAATCTCGTACGCGCTCCTCATAAATCATCTTAGCCTCATTAACAAGTTTTTCGTACGTATCGAAGAACACGACCAGCGCCTTTTTGTGGTGATTGGCGTTTTCAAAATAATTTTTAATATCAAGGGCGAAAAGTTCCGGAAGAAGTTTATAAATTTTATTTGGCGCGGCGTCTTCTATGGCTAATTCGAATCGGCGCAGAATTTCAGCCTTCAATTTTTTGGTAATGAGCCATTCAAAAATTTTCTTGCTAATCGCTGAAATAACCGCAAAAGTCGTACTCATTCCCATGCTCGCGCCCAGCATTACAAAATCAATTCCTGTGGTAATTCCGCGGAGTACTTGACTTTTATCTACAAATTTTTTGATTTTCGGCAAATCGTCCGCATTCAGATTTTCAATTTTCAAGCTGTAATAAAAATTTCCAATTTCAAACAAAGGAAAAGTGAAACCCTGCTTATCGAGCTGATATTTTATTGACAAAAGTATCGTCCGCGTGTCGAAAATATTTTCAAAATCGTAATGAGCGTAAGCAACATCCTGAGCGAGATTTTGAATTTCGGGAGCAAATTCTTTTGAAAGTTCACCGAGCAGGCGCGTTTTGCCAATGCCGCCTTCGCCATAAAAAACAATCGTAGCACTTCCGGAGTCAAGGTCGTTGTATTTTTCCCAAAAAGTTTTTTGCGGCTCGATGCGGTCGACAAATTCAGATTTCAAAGTTGGCATAAAATCACCCTTTTTTAATAAATCGGCGAAGTTCTTAATGTTTTTATGATAATCAATGCTGCAAATTCTGTCAAATAAAAAAAGCAGGTCGCCCTGCTCTGAAAAATTATTGTTAGTTATTAATCGTCGAGAGCTTTGCTGAATTCCTTGTAAAGCACAGAACAATTGTCGTCCTTAACCACCTTAGTTATAATCCTTGATGTCGTTGCTGACGAGCTTCAGCCCGTAATACGCCAAAGCTATATAGTGCATATTCATTGCAATAATCTTGTTAAAATCTGCGCGAGCAATTTCATAATTTTTCGCTTCGTAGTAAGTCATTCCGCGGCTAAAATATGCGTCGGCGGCTTGAGCAACCGGTGTAAATTCATTTGCAGTACTCATGCAATTTAAAATTTCGCAGCAACTTCATCGACTGGAATATTTTCTTGCTCTGAAGTTTCAAGATTTTTTATCGTAACGGTAGAATTTTTAACTTCATCTTCGCCGATAATCAGCGCGAATTTTGCGCCCGATTTAGCCGCCTGTTTCATTTGCGCCTTCATACTGCGTTTGCCAAAATCCATCGTGGCGGAAATATTTTCGCGCCGAAGTTTCGTCAGCAAATTAAATCCATAAACTTCAGTTTTGCTACCGGCGGTAACTATAAACGCGTCGAGATTATTTGCCGCACTTTGTAACAGATTTTGCTTTTCGAGCGCGATTAAAATTCGCTCAATGCCCGCCGCAAATCCAATGCCAGGCGTAGGATTGCCGCCGATTTCTTCAATCAAGCCGTCATAGCGTCCGCCGCCAGCAACCGCCGATTGCGCGCCCAATGGCAGATATTGAATCTCAAACGCCGTCTTGGTGTAATAATCCAGCCCACGCACCAGCCGCCCGTCAATCGTAAAATCTACGCCAGCCGCCTTCAAAAATTCTTGAACCTTAGCAAAATGTTCGCGGCACTCGTCGCACAGGCACGTCTCAATTTTCGGCGCGTCTTCCATAAATTCCTTAGCGCCGTCAACTTTACAATCCAAAATGCGCATAGGATTTTTATCAATCCGCCGCTTGCAATCGTCGCAAAGTTCATCAATATTATCGGTGAAATAGTGCTGAAGTTTTTGACGATAAACGGGGCGGCATTTCGGACAGCCGACTGTGTTAATCTTCAAATTCAAATCGTCAAGTCCCAAACTTTTCAAAAAATCCCACGCCAGCAAAATAATTTCCGCGTCAACTGCAGGATTTTCTTCACCAAGCGCTTCGACGCCAAATTGATGAAATTCCCTCAAACGTCCGGCTTGCGGTCTGTCGTAGCGGAACATTGAGCCGATATAAAAAAGTTTCACCAAGCCGCCGTCCGCGTAAAGTTTATTCTGCAGATAGGCGCGAACAACCGATGCGGTATTTTCTGGGCGCAAAGTAATTGAGCGCCCGCCGCGATCTTCAAACGTGTACATTTCCTTATCAACAACGTCAGTGCCTTCGCCAATACTGCGGTGAAAAAGTTCCGTGTGTTCGAAGGTCGGCGTGCGAATTTCCGCGTAGCCGTAATTTTTGCAGATTTCGCGAATTTTATTTTCAATGTAAAGCCAGTTTTGAATTTGTTCCGGCAAAATATCTTTAGTGCCTCTCGGCGCATTTGTCAGCAAAGTCATTCCTCCTCAGCCCAAAAAATTATCGTTTCGCGCGGCGTACAATAAATCGCAAAAACTATTTCTTTAAAATAGCCGTCAAATTCGAGCAAAATTTTTCGTAAGCCTGCGCGATAAAAACATATTTATTATTTTAACTCAAAATTTCCTTGAAAGTCTCAAAGTTAGTCATTTCGCGCGGCGTACAATAAATCGCAAAAACAATCTCTTTAAAGTAGCCGTCAAATTCGGGCAAAATTTTTTCGTAAGCCTGCGCGACGGTCTTTGGATTATTTTGAAAAGCGCCGCAGCCAAAAGCGCCCGTAACGAAAATATCAACGCCATTAGCCGCAAGCACCGTTAACATATGGCGCGCGCGTTTTTTGTGCGTCTCGAACAAATCATAATCTTTCATCAAAAATCGGCGAAGATTGGGCGCGGCGCACGTCATAACGTCAACTTTAATCCAGGAATTTTGCGGCAAACGTTCAGGAATGTCAACGTCGCTCTTGCAAACGATAATGTCAGGCGAATACAGGCAGGCGTCGGTATAGCGGGCGTCCTGGCGCGAATAATGAAAATCGTAATAGCGCTGAAAATTTTCTTCGGTATCGAGCACGGGATAAAGCGTCGAACAGCGGCAAAGCGATTCTTCCTGCGCGCGACTGCCATGAACAACGCCACCGCCAGGATTTGTCGCTGAGGCAAAATTGTGGACGGCAATTCGCGAATCCGGATTATTTTTATGAAGATTAAAAGCCGCGGCAAAACTGCGCGATTGAATCACAGAGATTTTTGTGCTGTCGAATTTTTTTTCGGGCAATGCCGGATAATTTTCAGCGTCATAAAAAATCGTTCCGGCTATGGATTTTTCAATGGATTTTTGCAAAGCCGCGTCGCTGTTGTACCATTGCTGCGTGTCTACGAAAACTTCAGCCATTTGTTCCTTCGTTACGTACGCCATCAGCGTTTGCCTCCTTGTTAGGTTTTTTCTTAGATTTTTTGGGCTTGAATTTAGGTTTTTTAGGTTCGGCGGGAATTATTTCAACAGCCGCGGGAATATTTTCAACCGATAAAATTTTTTCAGCCGCCTCATATTCTGTAAGCACAAACTGAAAATATTTGAAAGTGGGAATTTCTTCAATCGGCGAATTTTCTTCGACAGCGGAAATTTCTTCAACGGGCGAATTTTCTTCAACAACTGTAGAAATATTTTCAACCGGTTTATAAATTTCAGCCAAAGTCTTAGCGCGGTTGTCGATATATTTATCAATGTCGCGCAGATAAGTCGTCAAATCTTTCGCGTGAAAAGCAGATTGCAGGCACATATTTTCATTGTCGGGAACTTTGGTACTCGCCGCCGCGCCCACGCCAATAATCGTCTGCCGTTCGTCCATAATCTGGATATTGTAAATTCCTTCCGCGCCGCGTTTGCAATAGCCGATATTCTCAATCTGCCCGCTGATATAGCCCTGCCTGTAAAGATAGTACGGCTGATAATTTTTTTCGCGCAGAAGTTTTTCCGCCACGTAAGACATTTTTTGAACTTCGGCGTCATTCGGTAATTCAAAATCTTCAAGATTAGAAATTTCGTCGGCAAGCATTGTTTGTAAAGGTGAGCCGCGTTTAATCGCCAGCGCGTGCAAAGTTACATCGTCCGGATTCAGCGCCAAAACTTTTTTAACGCTGTCTTTGACGTCATTAACATTTTCGCCAGGCAAGCCCAATATCAAATCCATATTGATTTTGAAACCGCCCGCCGCCCGCAATTCATTAAAAGCAGTGATAACCTGCTCGGTCGAATGTTGCCGCCCGATTCTGTCCAAAGTTTTTTGCTGCATAGTTTGAGGATTGACACTAACGCGCGTAACGTGGCAATTTTTCATCACGGAAATTTTTTCAGCGTTAATCGTATCGGGACGCCCGCACTCAACGGTAAATTCTGCAACGCCGCTATCGTAAAACGCCGCCGTAACTTTATTCAGCATTTCGGCAAAAAATTTTTCAGGCAAAGCAGTTGGAGTACCGCCGCCCACGTAAATGCTTTGAACTTTGAAACCATAACGCTTAATTTCATCCGCCGCCGCGTCAATGTCTTTCGTCAAAACGCTCATAAATTCAGCAACTTTTCCGTCGTCCGGCAAAACATTCGACGGAAACGAACAGTAAAGACAGCGCGTCACGCAAAACGGAATACCAACGTACACGCTGATAATTTTTTCGCCGCCGCTTTTCAAAATTGGGATTTGCCGAATCGCAACTTCAGTCAGCAGATAAGATTTTTCGTAATTCGTCAAATAATCTTCGCGCAGACGATTAGAAATTTTACCTCGGTCAACAACGCCGTATTTAGTCATTCCGAATCCGTCGCGAATCCAGCGGTGAATAATTTTCGTAGGTCTGACGCCGTGCATAATCCCGTACGGCACGCCCGCCATTTTCAAATCGCCGGTTAAAATTCTGTACAGATTTTTTTTAATGAGCCGGTGAATTTCAGCGCCGCGCCGCTCTTTCGGATTAATTTTGTCAGCCTCGACGAATTTTTTTTCAACGCCATTAATTTTCACAGTTAGTCGCGTCCGCACATTTTCGCCGCTAATCATATTCCGAATCTCAAATTTTTCAAAATCCGCCTCGCCGTCTTCAACCGTCTCAATGTGAAAAGCGCGCAGAACTTCACCCACAATTTTCACGATAACTTGATCTTCGCTGTTCAGCTTAAAATTTTTTATTTTCACGTCGTCACCTTATTTCTGCAATCCGAACAATAACCAAAAAATTTTACTTCGTGGTTGACAATTTCAAAATCGGCTTTTGCGGCAATGCGGTCTTCAACTTCATCAAGCATATCTTCTTTGAACTCGATAACTTTTTTGCAATTCAAGCAGATTAAATGATGATGGCGATGAGTTTTGCTGTCGCCGCCGCTCAATTCATAGCGCACGCAGCCGTCATCAAAATTTACCTTCATCAAAATGCCAAGTTCAGTCAAAAGTTCGACGTTGCGATAAACCGTCGCCAAGCCAAAATCAAAATCTTTTTTGCGCAAAAGTTCATGGACTTCCTCCGCGCTCAAGTGGCTGCCTTGTTCATTTTCAATAAAAATCTGCAGAATCTCCTTGCGTTGCGGCGTCATTTTGTAATTATTCTCGGACAATTTGCCGCGTAAATCCTGCATTTTAAAAAGCTGTTGGGTTTCGCTCATTTGAAGTTCCCCCTAAATTTAATCGTTGCGCCTATTATAACAGGTTAGTTAAAAATGTACAAAAAAAATCGCCCCGCTGAGGGACGAGCGAAAATTTCAAGCGCCGAAAAATTCATTCTCCGCCGCAATACAAATCGCGTGGTAAATCGGCAAGTGAAATTCCTGGATTTTATAAGTTTCGTCGGACGGCGCGCAAATCGTTATGTCAGCAATATTTTTCAATTTGCCGCCGCTTTTACCGGTGAGCGCGACAGTTTCAACGCCGATAATCTTAGCAACTTCCGCCGCGTAGAGCACATTTGCCGAATTGCCGGAAGTCGAAATCGCCAACAAAATATCGCCGCGTTTGCCGATACCGAAAAGCTGTTGCGCGAAAGATAAATCCGCTGCCTGGTCATTGGCAAAGGCAGTTGTCAGTGCAGTTTCACCAACCAGCGACATTGTCGGTAAAGCGCCTTGCAAATTGGCTTTGAAATAATCGGCGTCATTCGGGAAAAGTTTTTCTGCGCGAGCGATAAAATCTGAACTGACAGGGCGCGGCAGAATAAATCCTTTCATCAATTCGCCGACAATGTGTAAAGCATCAGCCGCAGAGCCGCCATTGCCGCACGTGACTAATTTGTTTCCGCTACGAAAACTTTCACAAATTTTTTCGACAGCCGCATTTAAACTTTCGCGGCAAATTTCCAGCGCCGGATAACGCTCAATCAGCGCGTCAATTTTCTTGGAAGTGCTATCTTTCAAATCTATCAATCCTTTCGCGCAATTTATCACGGGTATTTGAATAAACGCCGCTATCAGATTTATCATTTTCGGCTATCCAAATATCTTGAATTTCAGCGAATCGAGTGGATTTTTCAAAATCAGCCAGTTCATTATCAGTCAATACGCGAACTTTGCAACCGAGATTCTTTAGGACTGCGATTTGCTTCTGAACCACCCACGATTAAAATCGCGGGGTTCTCGGGACTGGTGAGCCATTGCCCACTTCATTACCGAGCTATCCCCGTAGTTCCTACGGTTAAGTGTA
>CAJOIB010000069.1 GCA_905234705.1 uncultured Selenomonadaceae bacterium
AAAAAAAATCTATTTTGACGCAGGCGTTATTGAAAAAACTTTTAACAGCGAGGGCTGATTTATGGAAAGATATATTGGGGCGCAGGGCGTCCTTGACAAGAAGAAAAAATTTATTATGCCGTGCCTGGGACATTTTTATTTTAATCCGCCGGAATTTGTACGCGGGCAAATGCAATACCTTTTCGATTCAACCGGCAAAAAATATTTGGATATGTACGCGGGCGTTTCGGTGATAAATTGCGGGCATTGCAATCCTTTCATCACTGAAAAAATTATCGCGCAGGTGCAGACGCTTCAGCACGTTTGCAATATTTATCTCACCGAGAATTTTGTTAATCTGGCTGAAAAACTCGCCGAAGTTACGCCTGGCGATTTGCAAAAAAGTTTTTTCTGCTCCACCGGCACTGAGGCTAATGAAGGCTCGCTACTTTTGGCGTCGATTTATACCGGTAGCAGCGAATTTATTGCACTTCAAAACGGCTTGCACGGGCGCACGAAATTAACTATGAGCCTTACCGGAATTGGAATGTGGCGCACAGATCCTAATCCGGTTGGCGGTATTCATTTTGCGCCGAATCCATATTGTTATCGCTGTCCGCTTGGCAAAAAATATCCGGAGTGCGATTTGGACTGCGCGAATAAAATTGAAACTATTATACAAACTGCGACTTCCGGTAAACCTGCGGCGCTGATTGCTGAGCCGATTCAAGGTAACGCCGGAATTGTCGTTCCGCCGAAAAATTATTTTAAGCGCGTCAAAGAAATTCTCGAAAAGTACAGCGCGCTTTTAATCGACGATGAAGTTCAAACCGGCTTTGCTCGTACTGGGAAAATGTTTGCGATTGAAAATTTTGACGTAGTGCCGGATATTATGAGCGTGGCAAAGGCTCTGGGCAATGGTCAGCCGATTAGCGCGTTTATCAGCACTGCGCGAATTGCGGATAAATATACTCGCCCTGGCGCTTCGACTTTGGGCGGCAATCCTGTTTCTTCGACGGCGGGCTTGGCTGTACTTGAATATATCGCTGAAAATAATTTAATGGAAAATGCTAAGGCGCGCGGTGAACAGCTGAAACGCGGGCTTGAAACTTTGCAAAAAAAATATCCGATAATCGGCGACGTGCGCGGTATCGGATTAATGATTGGCGCGGAATTTGTTCACGCTGATAAAACTCCGGCGGCGCAGGAGCTCGACAAAGTTTTAGAAATTTTGAAGGACAACGGCTTTATCATTGGCAAAGGCGGCGTTTATAGAAATGTTATGGCGTTTCAGCCGCCGCTCGTCATCACTGAAAAAAATGTTGACGACGTTTTGAATGCGCTGGATTTGATTTTGAAAAAATTTAACTAATTTAAAAATGTATTGGGCAATGTGGTTGGAGGTTGATTTGTTTTTATAAAAGGTGGTCTTAAATTTGGAAACTTTTTGTATAGGCGTGGCGATTATCGGCTTAATGATGTTTGCATATCGCGGCTGGTCGATAATCTTGATAGCGCCGTTTTTTGCGGTAGTCGCGGCGATTTTGAGCGAATTTGGAATAATGCCGATTTATAGCGAATTATATATGACGCGGCTAGCCGAATACACGAAAACATATTATCCGGTATTTTTATTCGGCGCGGTATTTGCGCGGCTCATGGAAAAGGGCGGCTTAGCGTCAGCAATCGCCGGAAAAATTATGTCATTGCTCGGCGAACAGCGGGCGATATTGGCAGTAATTTTAGGTTGCGCAGCGCTGACTTATGGCGGCTTGAGCGTATTCGTCGTAGCGTTCGTAATGTACCCGTTCGGCGCAGAAATTTTCCGCAAAGCTAACATACCGAAAAGATTATTACCAGCGACGCTGTGGATGGGAATTTTTTCTTTCGCAATGGTCGCGTTGCCAGGCACGCCGCAGATTCAAAATATCATACCGTCGTCATATTTTGGCACGTCAACTTGGGCGGGCGTCGGTATCGGATTATTCGCCACGATTTTATTTTTGGCAATGAGCATGGGCTGGTTAACATTCCGCTCAAAATCTTTGCAGGCTAAAGGCGAAGGTTATGGCGGCGAAGTCGAACAAAAACAGCGCAAGGATAGAACTTTGCCGGATTGGAAATTCGCGCTGATACCGCTGTTAATGGTTATAGTCATAAACATAATTTTGAGCAACCCATTTCATTTAGAGGCGGGCTTTCATTGGGACGAAACCAGCTTAGAAAAATTCGTACCGTTCAAATTAACTTTATTAGCGGCGAGCGTTGGCAAAGTTCAAGCGATTTGGTCAATCAGCGTGGCGTTAATCGTCAGCAGTATCGCGGCGGCTTGGATTGGGCGCAAGCGTTATCTTTCCAAAAAAGAAAATTTCCTTGACACGATAAATTTTGGCGCGGCGTCGAGTTGCGCGGCTGTGCTGAATGTTGCGTCTGGCTTTGCATTTGGCAGCGTTATGGTCAGTATGCCTGGATTTTTCCCGATTCGTGAAATTTTGATTGACATTGGCAACAGCGCCGGTCCGTTGGTTTCAGCGGTTGTCACGACAAATATTATGGGCGGAATTACCGGCTCGGCTTCGGGCGGTTTGACAATCGCTCTTTCAATGCTCGGCGAACAATGGGCAACTATGGCGGCGGCGCAGGGAATTTCGCTTGACGCACTTCACAGAATCGTATCAATCGCGGCGATAGGTATTGACCCAGTGCCACATTGCGGCGCGCTGGTAACTTTGCTGGCGATTTGCGGGCTGACTCATAAAGAATCTTACTTCGACATAATAGTTTTAATGGTGCTGAAATTTTTCGTGCCATTCCTCTGCATATTATTCTACACGATAACCGGAATAGCCTGAAAGGTGGATTTTTATGGTAGGCAAGAGACTATTTAATCAGTTGCAGAAATTTGATCCGGATTTGTGCGCGGTGCTGAAATTTTCATTCGACCGGCAAATTTCAACGCTGTCATTAATTCCGACTGATAATGCCGCGTCGCCGCTGTCGCAGTATCTCAAAGGCAGTGCTATGGGCAATGATTTTATTGGGCATAATTCATTCGAGCATTACAGCCGGATTGAGAATTTGGCGATTAAGCGCGCCTGTGAACTTTTCAAAGCGGAACACGCTATCGTCAGAACTGGCAATGCGGTTGCGGCTTCGCGCGTAGTTTTATTTGCTCTGGCGAAAAATGGCGATAGAATTTTGTCGTTTAATCTGCGCAAAAAGGAACATTGCACGGGCTCACAAATGCAGTATGATTTTATAAAATTTGCGGTTGAGCCGAATGATTTTAAGATTAATTTTGACAAAGTGCGGCTGTTGGCAATGCGGCACAGACCGGTTTTGATAATTTATTCGCCGGTGAATTATCCGAAAAACATTGACTATCGACCGCTGCGCGAAATTGCGGATATGTTTGATGCAAAATTGTGGATAGATTTGGGGCAAAATGCGGGCTTAGTTGCGGCGAAAAAAATTAAATCGCCCGTACCATACGCGGACGTTGTGACATTTTCAGCAAGTGACGCATTGCACGGACCGCAGAGCGGCGTTATTTTGTGCAAGAAAAATTTAGCTGAACACCTTGAAAAAACGTTAATCAACACAGGGCACGTTTCGCTCAAAAAAAATGTAATGGCGGCGCTGGCGATAACATTTCGCGAGGCAGCTTGTCCGGAATACGACGAATATTCGCAGCAGGTACTTGAAAACGCGCGCGCATTGGAAAAAGGCTTGAAGGCGGCGGGCTTGGAAACATTTTGCTCACCGACGGAAAATCATTTAGTTTTGGCGCGTTTGCCACAAGATGTAGACGGCGCATTGACCGCAAGCAAACTTGAACAAGCCGGATTATTAGTCAAAGCGGAAAAATTAATGACAGCCAATGACAGAATTTCTTACCCGATATTGCGGCTGTCAAGTTTAGATCCGACGACGCGCGCGTTGGGCGAAGAAGATATGTTTACAGTAGGCTTGACGCTGGGCGAATTTTTGAAATCGCGGCAGGATATGCAGGCAATGAAGGCAGTCAGCGAAGTTATCAAAGAAATGGTTGAAAATTTGCCGTTGTTTTCGGAAGAATGGCTGCCGGAAGCGGAAATAATCCGCGAGCAAAATTCCGAATTAATGATGAAAGCTATGATTTACGGAATGTGATGATATTTTTCGCTGATTTGCTGATTGACAGTTTCATTGGCAAGAAAATCTTCATAAGTAGAAATTCTGTCGACAGTGCCGTTGGGCGTGATGTCGATAATGCGATTGGCGACGGCTTGCAGAAAAGCGCGGTCGTCTTCAGAAAAAATAATAGTGCCGGTAAATTCGACAAGAGCGCGTTCAAATTCTTCAATCATAGGCAAATCTAAGCAAGCGGTTGGAGCGTCCAAGAGCAGGAAATTTGCGCCGCTGTTTTGAATTTTATCGAGTTCCAATTTCGCCGTAGCGCTTGAGTAAACCCGCGGCATATAAGCGAGTTTCAAGCCATCGGCGAATTTTATTGTGCCGTGAACCGCGCCGCCTTGCGAATTATGATTTTCCCACGCGCTTAACAAAGTTTTCAAAAGTTTGGAGCGCCCGATTTCATTTCTGCCGACGAGAGCAACTTTTTGCCCCTGCCGAATCGTAAATCCGACGTTTTTGAAAACGGTTTCGCCGCTGTAAACTTTGACGAGTTCGTCAACTTCGAGGGCGATAGAATTATCGGCGGGCGCGCAGTGCAGATTAATTTTTGGCGCTTGCGAATTGCCGAGGCGAATAATTTTTTGGCAGGTGCTTTTCAAAAAATATCTGTCATTGCTGACAATCACGGTCGTAAGATTGGGGCGGTCGCGCAGGAATTTAATCAGCCATTCCACGCCGTAAGAATCAAGATTTTTTGTAGGCTCGTCGAGGAGCAAAATAATTTCGTTATCATTCAAGCCGCGCAAGGTACGTTTGAGTTTGTCAATCGCGGACATTTCAGCCATTCTAAGTTCCGAAAAATCCGCAGAAATATTTCCCGTAACGGTTAAAACTTCACCGGAAACTTTGACTTCGCCCGCAGTTTGAATCAGCCTGCCCGAAATAATATCCAGCAATGAAGATTTGCCCGCGCCTTCGCCGCCAACTATACCAAGCTTTTCGCCGCGCTTTATGTCTATGTTCAAATCCGAAAAAATATCCTTCTGAGCCAGTTGCAAGCCCAAATTTTTTATCTCAATCAAGTTATCGCTTCTTTCTAAAAATAATAATTGGGCATTGGTCCAACAAATGAACAAACAAATCGATTAATGGCAACAAGATTATCGACAATTTCTTGAGGTAATTCCAAAACTGCTTTGCCAGTTCCATAAATTTTAGCAAGTTCTTCAGCGGATTCGGGATAATTTTCCTTGAAAAAATTTACCACTTCAGCGCGTTTCATGCCCTTTTTAGGTTTGTTACCTTCGCATAAATTTTTGATTTCAGTTATCGTTAACTTTTCAATCACATCATCGACGGAAACGGAGCGTGCAATTAACAATCCTTCGGAAATTAATTCATAACAACCACGATGTTCTGACAATTTATAAATGCGCTTTTTAGGATTATGTGTAAATTCCCGTAATTCCAATTTAGCGTCGTCAGAAATATTCTGTATTTGATTAGCAAAATCTATGGAATCCATAGTCAACTTTGATGCGCTTTTTTGGCGTCTTAATTGTTCGTGTTCGTTGTGTATATCCGCATACTCAGGCGCAAAGAAATTCATAACGTATCCCCCTTATATTTTTCGTGAATATATAACCGAATAATTGATTTGTCAACAATTTTTGCAGCTAAATAAAAAAGCGGCGGTTTAAATATCCGTCGCTGAAAAATTCAATTCAAGGATTACATTTTTTACAGGGAATATAACCGTCGTCAATACAAGCCTGGCGCGATTCGTACGGTACAAAATGTTCTGCGTTATGATGTTTAATCGTCGAACAATTATACAGATGGAATTTGCCGGAATTGGTATTTGCAAGGTACGTTGAGGCAAGAGCCGGAACTGCAACCCAAATCATTACAAACGCCGCGAATAATGCTAAAACAACCTTTTTCAAATTAATCACCTCGGCGCAAATAATAATCGCAAACGCGATTAGCGTCAACTTTTTGCAAGTAAAGAAAATCAGTGCTATAATTCTGCGCGAAATAATTTTTTGGAGGTTATTTAATGTTATCGAGAGTCGGAAAAGCTTACAGGGAAACAGCCCTGATTAAGCTAATCGCCATCGGATTAATTTTTGGAATAATTTTAGCGCTGTTCGTGCCGTCAGTGATACCGGTGGTTGCGGTATTCGGCAAACTTTTTGTAAATGCATTAAAAGCGGTTGCGCCAATTTTGGTATTCGTGCTGGTAATGAATGCATTATCGCAAAAATCGGAATCAAGTTCGACAATGCGCCCAATAATAACTTTGTACGTGCTTGGGACATTTTGCGCGTCATTGGTGGCGGTCTCGGCGTCATTTTTATTTCCAGTGACGCTGCAATTACAAACAACGGGCGCAGAAATTACGCCGCCATCTGGAATAGTTGAAGTTTTGCAAAACGTGATAATGAATGTAGTCGACAATCCAATACACGCACTAACAAATGCAAATTACATTGGAATATTGGCGTGGGGCGTCATAATTGGCTTAGCGCTGAGGCAGGCGGGCGACGAACTCCACAGCGTATTAGCTGATTTGGCAAAGGCAGTTACTCAAGTTGTGCAGTGGGTAATAAGATTTGCGCCGTTCGGAATAATGGGCTTGGTTGCTGACGCAATCGGAACTTCGGGCGTCGACGCACTTTTAGGTTACGCGCAATTATTAGCCGTGCTGTTGGGCGCATTTTTCAGCGTGGCGCTCATTATGAATCCGCTAATTGTCTGGCTGAAAATTAGAATGAACCCGTACCCGCTGGTCTTTGCAACACTGCGCGAAAGTGGAATTTACGCATTTTTTACGCGGAGCTCGGCGGCGAATATACCGGTAAATATGAGCCTGTGCAAACGGTTGAGGCTCGACGAAAATATTTATTCGGTATCGATACCATTGGGCGCGACAATAAATATGGCGGGCGCGTCAATCACAATCGCGGTTTTAAGTTTGGCGACGGCTCATACGCTGGGAATTTCGGTTGATATGCCGACGGCGTTATTGCTGTGCTTAATTTCGACTGTTGGAGCGTGCGGCGCATCGGGCGTTGCGGGCGGTTCGTTGCTGTTAATTCCAGTCGCCTGCTCAAGTTTCGGTATTTCTAGCGATATTTCAATGCAAGTTGTTGGTGTAGGATTTATTATCGGCGTACTCCAAGATTCGTGCGAAACCGCGTTAAATTCGTCGAGCGATGTACTTTTCACGGCAACAGCTGAATTTTCACGCCGCGCCGCTAAAGGACAACTCAAATCCGCTGATTTAATTCCACGCGCTGGACGCTGAAATAATTTTTTCCAGCAAATTCATATTCAAATTTTCGCGGACGATTTTAGCAAGTCGTTCGTAATTTTTTTGTCGCTCTGCGCGAAGATTTTTAGTTTCTTCAATCGGCGCGAGATTTTTTGTAATTCTAATGGCGTTAATAATTTGCCGCCGAAATTTATCATTGTCAAAAATGCCGTGAATGTACGTTCCGAAAATATTTCCCGCCGCCACAATTTTATCAGCCGCAGTCACGCCAGAATGTATTTCATAGCCCTCAAGATTTTTCGCGCAGATGTGACTCCTGCAAAATTCAAAATCCGCGTCAAGCTGAACCTGCCGCGTCAATTTATCCGCCGCAAATGTCGTTTCAATCGGCAACAAATTTAAACCGTCAAGCTCAGTGTATTTCGATTCAGTTTGATTCGGGTCAAAAATTTTCCGCCCCAACATTTGAAAACCGCCGCAAATTCCTATCACCGGCTTATTCAAAATCTGCGCGACAAAATTATTTTCTTTCAGCCAAATCAGATCTTCCGAAGTATTTTTACTGCCAGGAATGATGATTAAATCGGCGGTGGTTAATTCGGCAGGATTTTTCGCGTAAAATAAATTGACGTCCGGCTCATTCGCAAGGCTGTCAAAATCCGTAAAATTAGAAATTTTATTCAGCCGAATCACCGCAATATTCACTTCGCCGCCCGCAGAAATTTTATCGTCCAGCGAAACCGAATCTTCGTCGTCGATACCAAGATTTTCAATGTGCGGTAAAATCCCCAGCACAGGCTTACCTGTCTTACTTTCAAGAAAATCTATCGCCGGTAAAAATAAATTCACATCGCCGCGAAATTTATTAATCACTAAGCCCTTAACCAAATCGCGTTCGTCGTCGTCAAGCAATTCAAGCGTACCAACCAACGCCGCCAATGCGCCGCCTCTGTCAATATCAGCAACCAATATCACCGGCGCATTTAAATATTTCGCCACGCGCATATTCACAATATCATTCGCCTTGAGATTGACTTCAGCCGGACTGCCCGCGCCTTCAATCACGAGCATATCAAATTCGGCGGAAAGTTTTTTCAGCGCCATTTTCACCGCCTCGAACGCCTTCAACGAATAGCCGCTGTGATATTCCGCCGCGCTCATTACGCCAATCGGTTTGCCATTCACTATAACTTGAGATGACATATTACCGGTCGGTTTCAACAGCACCGGATTAAATTCAACGCGCGGCACAACGCAAGCCGCCTCCGCCTGTACCGCCTGCGCGCGCCCAATTTCTAAGCCATCCGCTGTAACAAACGAATTGAGCGCCATTTGCTGAGCCTTGAACGGCGCAACGTGTTTGCCTTCCTCAAAAAAAATACGGCATAACGCCGCAGTCAAGATACTTTTCCCAACGTGGGAAGCCGTACCCATTACCATTAAATTATTCATAAAATCGCCTCAATTATTTTTCATAAACAAATCGAGGAAAGTATA
>CAJOIB010000070.1 GCA_905234705.1 uncultured Selenomonadaceae bacterium
AATGACGGGCGCAAAGACGCGCTTGTTTTTGATTTAATGGAGCTTTTCCGCCAGCCGGTTATTGGTAGATTTGTGCTGAATGTGCTGAATCGGAAAATGTTTAGGATTTAGGATTTAGTGTAAAGGGATTAGAACTATTCCCTAGCCCCTATAACCTTTTCCCTAGAAAACTCATACCGCTTGCGGTCTCTGAGCAAACAAAAGAATTCCCATCGAAATTAATCGGTGGGAATTTCGCTTTTATGGCGGAAATATTTTAATAGCGCCGGAATCGGACAAAGCGGAAAATCGAAACTTTCTTAGTCGAGCCGTCCGCGTCAACAATTTCTTCGACAACGCGCTCACTCGTCGCCGCCATTACCGGAATATTATTTTTCTTCAGCGCCTCAACTTTTCATAACAGATTCAATTTCGTTCAGCGCCTTCAGCATATAGCCTTGAAGTTTGGTCGCAGTCTCAAATTCGCCCAAATCCTGGCGCGCGTGGTTGCTGTGATTGCGCTCGTCCTTCAGCACAAAATATTTCTCAATGATGCTGAAAAAAACTTTCTCGGCGATACTGATTGAAAAAATTTCGCTGGTGTACAAATCGTAAACCCGAAAATTCGCCAACGACCGCCGGAAATTGATATTTTGAAACAAATTTCTAGCATTTTCGCGAATAAGCACAAACCGCCTTTTCACGCGCTTATTATTGTCGGAAATTTGCTCAAGTTCCGCGCTAATCGTATTGCCACTGGAAATTTTGTAGTCAAAAATATCTTTAAGCGGCGTTGATTTCAGAGCGTTCAAATCTCCGAGCATTGCTGGATTTTGTTTAATCTGAATCAACAATTCAAATTGCGCGCGAACTTCTGACTCATTCTCAAAAATAAATTCGTCATTGCAAATCGGCAAATCCGACATTTTCGACTGCTTTAACTGAACCAGCACAACATAATTATTGACATCGCGCATCCAAATCGCGTAATTAAAATTGTTCATATGAATTGCACTGCGCTTGGCATAATCGTAATAATCCGGCTCATTGAAAGTTTTCCGCAGATTCGCGCAGGCGTCTTGGAGCAGGCTTCGAGCGCCTCTATTACCAATTTAATGTATTCGTCTTTAATTTTACTGCGCGTCTTAGTCATAACTTCATTGAGCATTCTGCCTTCAATGTCTTCGCTCTTGTACTGGTTAATCAGATAAAACCACGCCGCGCGTGTCAATCAGCGTGCCGTATTCTGCGCGAATCCTGCCAATCAGCCGCGCCATCAATTTATCCTGCAAATTATTCGGCTCAACTTTAAAATCGTTAATCGTGTCGTGCAAATTTTTCACAGATTTTATAAATTGCCCGTAATGACAAAGCTTGATTTCTTCGGAGAAATTTTTCATCGCCGCAATCAGATTTTGCAGGTGCGCGGAAATTATATTTTTGCTCGTGGCGTAATATTTTTCCAGAACTGTGACGCTGCCGAATTGAATAAATTCTTCGACGCCGGAAATCAGCTGAAACAAATAGTAAACGTTGTTAATTGCTTCGACGAAGCCAGTCTGATAATTTGAATAGAGCAGCCGATTGATTTTGACGCCGCTATATTCCAGCAGCCGGATAACGTCCAGCATTATCATATTAACATTGCGCAAGCCGCCGGTAAAATCCACGTGCAAAATAATTTCGTCCTGCGCCTCCGCCGCGAATTTCTGAATGCGCTCCGCCATTTCCGCCACGCACAGCATATTTTCAATTGGCGAATTATTTTCCTTGTAATTGCCGATAGTGCCGTCGTTTATGCAATCGCCGATATTCGGAATAAATTGACTCATACGCTTTTTAAAAAATTGCAGGTGCGTAATTTCCATACCGGTCACTTTTTCGTTACGAACTCTTTCAGAGGCGAAAATATAAATCTTTGAAAGTTCGATATTACCGTGCCCGTTATTGTACAAAGTATAACGAACGGCAGATTCGTTTGTGGTAAGCGTAATTTCGCCCGTCATTCTTCTTGCGGAAATATTGTAGTAAGTTGTTTCGCGGACTTTGCCGGTTTTAGTATCTACCTTAACATCGCTCAAAAATAGTAGCATTATGTGCTTTGCCAAAAACAATCACCCCTTCATAAAAAAAATCCCACTGAGTTTTTACCCAATGGGAATATACTATATCTCGCGCAGAATATCAATCGATTTCAATTAATTCGTATTGGGTGTTGCCCAAGCCAACTTCCGCCATAGCAGAAAGTTGACGCATACCGACGCGAGATTCAATGCGCTCTTTCAAATCAGCGCTGTCAGCCGCGTTGTAAACCATATCGACGCAAGCTTGATCTATCGCGAGAATATCAGTTGACGCGCAAATTCCAATGTCAGCCATAGTAGGCTCAGCCGCCGTAACGCCCGCGCAGTCACAGTCAACGCTCATTCGCCGCATAACATTAAGAAAAACTATGTGCTTGCCAAAATAATTACAAGTTGCCTGCGCAGAGTCGCACATTAAGGTCATGAACACTTCTTTCATTGGCCATTGTAAATAGTCTTCAGGAACTTCGACGCCTAAGCCGTGAACTTGAGCTTTGCCTTTGTGACCGGACGCGCAGCCGATAGCAATATTTTTCATAGAGCCGCCGAATCCGCCCATAGCATGTCCCTTGAAGTGCGTCAAAACTATCATTGAATCGTAATTCGCCATATGCGCGCCCATTGATACGTACTTCAAATGAAACGGCTTACGTACCGGCAAATCAACAACTTCGTCGTTTTCGTCCATGATGTCGACGGGACAGAAAGTCCAGCCGTTAATCTTCAAAGTATCGCGATGCCCTTCAGTAGTATAACGATCTCCTTCGTAGAGTGTATTACATTCCACAATCGCACTATTCGGAACTTGAGCCTGGAATGCTTGAACCATATCGCGCGGCAGGATATTCGGTCCGTGTTTTTCGCCGGTGTGAAGTTTAATCGCAACTTTGCCGTAAATATTTTCGTTAATCATTTTGTAAAGTTTGATGAGATGTTCAGCGTCGATTTTTTTTGTGAAATAAACTTTTGCGGCAGTGCCGGTGTAATTTTCGCCGGTGACATTTTTGCTGCCGATAACCGGAGCTTGTTTATTAGCCATAAAAATCAATCCCCTTCCAATGGATATAATTCTCAATTCGGCGATTTAAAAAATATTCCTGCAAACAGAAAAAATTAATTTCTTGACAGTGGCGGCGCACGCGGCTATAATTCTTTTGTTGTCATTTGGCAATTACGCTTTACTATTGAAAATTTTCAGGAGGTGTCCTGTTTGAAAAGAACATTTCAGCCCAATCAGCGCTGGCGTAAAAAGACGCACGGATTCCGCGAACGCATGAGTACACTCGGCGGCAGACAGGTAATCAAGAGGCGTCGTCAACGCGGCAGAAAAGTACTCACTGCATAAGAAAACGCGCGGACCACTAATCTCGGTGGTCTTTTTTGCTTTAATGAGGGTCTTATGTTTGAACTCAGCCGAAATGAAATTCTGCGCGACTTTAAAATCGTCCACGCGCAAGGTAAATCTTTCGCCAATCGCGATTTAGTTGTGTACATTCTGCGCGACGAAAAATTTGCCGGTAAAGTTGGATTCGCCGCCGGTAAAAAACTTGGCAACGCCGTTACCAGAAACCGCGTCCGCCGCCTTTTGCGCGAAGCTTACAGGCTCAATAAAAACAAAATCAGCAAAGACTGCGCGATAATTTTGGTCGGGCGGAAAAGTCTGATTGACGCAAAAGTTGACGTGGCGATTAAGGCGTTTCTGGAAATTTGCAAGCGCGCCAAAATTTTATTATGACGAAATTTTTAATAGCGGCAGTCAGATTTTATCAAAAATGGATTTCGCCGTTGAAACCACCGACGTGCAGATTTTATCCAACTTGTTCAACCTACGCAATTCAAGCCCTGCAAAAATACGGCTGGCGGCGCGGATTATTCTTGACTGTCAAGCGAATTTTGCGCTGTCAACCGTTTTGCAAAGGCGGCTACGATCCTGTTCCATAATATGAGGTGATGTTTTGGAAGAGCCATTCTTCTTAATGGAAATTTTTTCGCCAATAACAAATTTATTCAGCCTGGCGTTAAATGCGTTATACTCTTTAACTGAAAAATTCGGATTCGGCAGTTACGGGCTCGCCATTATAATCTTGACCGTCATAATAAAAATACTCCTGTACCCGCTCACGGCAAAGCAAATAACTTCACTGAAGGCAATGCAAACGCTCGCGCCGAAATTGAAAAAATTGCAGGAAAAGTACAAAGACGACCCCGCCGCGCTCCAAAAACAAATGATGATGCTTTACCAAAAAGAAGGCGTCAATCCAATGGCGGGCTGTTTGCCGATGTTAATTCAAATGCCAATTTTAATGGCGATGTACTACACATTTTTTAAATTCGATTACGGCGGCGCTGAACCTTCATTTTTATGGATACCAAGCTTATCGCAAACCGACCCAATGTACATTTTGCCGCTAATCGCCGCGCTAACAACGCTTTTAATGCAAAAAATTTCCACGGTCGAAGTGACGCAACAAACCAAAATTATGATGGTAATTTTCCCTGTGTTCATGGGATTTATCAGCTTGAATTTACCGGCAGGTTTGGTTTTATACTGGGCGACGCAAAATGTAATTCAGATTATCCAACAGCTAATAATTTATCGAAATATGGATTCAAATACAAATACTAAGGAGGCTGCCTAAATGGCGACGATAATTGAAAAAACAGGCAAAACTGTGGAGGACGCACTTTCGGCAGCGCTGGCGGAACTAGGCGTTACGGCGGAGGAAGTTGAATATACCGTCCTTGAAGAACCTTCAAAGCGACTATTCGGATTATTGGGTGCGAAACCGGCTAAAATCCAAGTGCGCCTAAAGGAAATTCCCGCGCCCGTCGTAGAGTCTAAACCGCAAGAGCCCATTGAAACTTTCGAGGCTACCGTTGAAGAAAAATTTGAACTAACTGAAGAACCCGCGCCTGTCGAAACTGAAACTGAACCGGCTGAAGTTGAAAGCACGTTTAACAAATCTGACGTTATCGACACCGCGAAAAATTTTCTCGCTGAAGTTTTCGCCGCTATGAATATCGATGTGAATATTGACGCTGTTGAAAATCCGTCGGAAGTGGTTTTGAATTTGTCGGGCAAAAATTTGGGCGTTTTGATTGGCAAACACGGGCAGACTTTGGACTCGTTGCAATATCTTACCAATTTGGCGGCGAATAATCACGAAGCCGCGGAAAAAGTTTATTTCGTGCTTGACATTGAAAATTACAGGGCGCGTCGCGCAGAGGCTTTGAAAAAACTTGCAAAGAGCGTTGCCGAGCGCGCCA
Source organism: uncultured Selenomonadaceae bacterium (assembly GCA_905234705.1). GTDB lineage: Bacteria > Bacillota > Negativicutes > Selenomonadales > Selenomonadaceae > Quinella. The sequence goes on from CAJOIB010000070.1 coordinate 5,331, forward strand.
TTCGCACTAAGCAGGATGTTCGGCTTGAACCTATGAGCCGCGGCGAAAGAAAAATTATCCATACAGTTTTGCAGGAAAATGACAAAGTTGAAACGCACAGCGCGGGCGAAGAACCTTACCGCTACATAATTGTTTCGCCGAAAAAGCGTGAACGTTAAAAAATATTCGGCTAATGGGCTGCTGAAATTTCGGGCAGTCTTTTTTTTATTGCAAAAAACAATCGGCGCGTTTAAAATATCGGCGGAGGTGCTTACATTGAAGAGAGTTTACAATTTTAATCCTGGACCGGCAACTTTGCCGCTGGAAGTTTTACAAGAGGCGCAGGCGGAATTTTTGAATTTCGGCGATTCGGGAATGTCAATATTGGAGATAAGCCATCGCGCTAAACCGTACGAAAAAGTTCACAATCAAGCTAAGGCGGACATTTTGGAATTAATGGGGCTGGGCGACGACTATGAAGTTTTATTTATTCAAGGCGGCGCGTCATTGCAATTCGCTATGATACCGCTGAATTTCGCCACGAAAGAAAATCCTGGCAGTTACGCGGTGAGCGGGACTTTCGCGAAAAATGCTTACAAGGAAGCTGAAAATCTTGGTGTGGCTCAACTTGCCGCGTCGACTGAGGCTGAAAATTTCCGCCGCGTTCCTGCTCAAGCCGAATTGAATATCGCGCAGAACGCCGCATATTTCCACATTTGCAATAACAACACGATTTTTGGTACAGAATATCATTACGTGCCGGAAACTGGCGCTGTGCCGCTTTTTGCCGATATGTCGAGCGATATGCTGAGCCGTCCGTGGGATTTCAAAAAATTTTCGCTGATTTATGCGGGCGTTCAGAAAAATTTAGGTCCGGCGGGCGTGGTTATCGTCGTTGTCAAAAAATCGCTGGTTGAAAAAAGTTTGCCGACTTTGCCGACGATGCTCCGCTACGATACTTTTTACAAAAAAAATTCGCTGTACAATACGCCGCCCGCGTTCAGCATTTATATGGTTGGAAAAGTTGTGGCGTGGCTCAAGGCGCAAGGCGGGCTTAGTGAAATTGCGAAACGTAATGCGCGCAAGGCTGAAATTTTGTACGCGGCGATTGACGAATCCGAAGGTTTTTATACCGGTCACGCGGAAAAATCAAGCCGCTCGCTGATGAATGTAACTTTCCGCCTGCCCAATGAGGAACTTGAGAAAAAATTTGTAGCAGAGGCGCTTGAAAATAATTTGAGCGGCGTTAAAGGTCACAGGTCGGTTGGCGGAATGCGCGCGTCGATTTATAACGCCATGCCGATTGAGGGCGTTGAAACTCTCGCCGAATTTATGAAAAAGTTCCGCCGCAACGCTTAGGGTGATTTTTATGAAAATGAGATCTAAAATTATCGCGCTTTCAACATTGCTAATTTTGCAATCGGGCGCGGCTAATGCGGCGGCGATTGACGATGAAGTTGCGGCGATTGCCAATGAAAAAACTGATAACAACCGCGTGGAAATTTTCGACCCCGATAAACAAGAACCGGTAAAAACTGACGCAGAACTGCGCGAAGAACAGCAGCGCCTTGAAGCGGAACGTCAAGCGGCGCGCAAGAAAATTGAAGAAGAACGCAAAAAAGGTCGCGACGAAATTACCGGCAAAGTTCCAATTTCAAGAAATCCAGTGCCGCCCGACCGTAGTACTAAGCCCGAAGATGTTGCACAGCCGCCCGTTGATAGATTTGAACCCGTCGAACAAAAGCCGGTTGAAGTTGTCGAGCCGCCGGTTGAAATTCCCAATCCGATAAAAAATTATTCCAGTTTCGCGGAAATTACGCAGGCGGTTAATTTTACGCCGCTTTACATTCCAAAAAAATCCGGCTACACAATTACTTCGATGTTGACGATTAATAATCTGGCGGAAATTCGCTACAGCCGCAAATGGGAGCCGAGCGTTTCATTGCACATTCGCACGTACAAGCGCGCGCCTGGCGAGGAACTCAAGGATATTAGCGGCGTCAATGGTGTTAAGTGGCGGATTAATGTTGTGGACGACGTGACGGTTTACATTGCCAAAATCGACGAGAATAAGCACGTGGCGGCGTGGGCTGTTGGCAATTACACTTTTTCGGCTTATGTTGAAAATCTGTCGTTCGCGGCGTTTTATTCGTTCGTGTCCGATGAACTTGTCGATTTGTCGACTCATTATTTTGTAGGGAGCTGATTCAATGATAGCACGGTACACCTTGCCGGAAATGGGCAAAATTTGGTCGATTGAAAATGAATGGCGCACGATTTTAGACGTGGAATTGGCGGCTTGCGACGCGATGGCTGAGTTGGGCGAAATTCCCGCCGAAGCCGCTAAAAATATTCGTGCGAAGGCAAATTTCACAGTCGAGCGCATTAACGAAATTGAAAAAGTTACCGACCACGACATTATTGCTTTTCTTACGTGCGTTGCTGAATACGTCGGCGAAGATTCCAAGTACATTCACAAAGGGCTGACTTCCAGCGACGTGAAGGATACGGCTTACTGTTTGATGATGAAACAATCGGCTGATATTATTCTTGATGATTTGAAGAATTTCCGTGAAGTTTTGCGGCGTCGCGCAGGCGAATTTAAGCATACGCCCTGCATTGGACGCACGCACGGGATACACGCCGAGCCTATGACATTTGGCTTGAAATTGGCGCTGTGGAGTGCGGAAATTGAGCGTGATATTGAGCGCGTCGAACATGCTAAAAAAATTGTCAGCGTTGGGAAATTGAGCGGCGCGGTTGGCACTTATTCAAATATCAATCCGAAAATCGAAGAGCTTGTTTGCAAAAAATTGGGGCTTGAGCCGGTGAAATTGGCAACTCAAGTTATCCAGCGCGATCGCCACGCCGAATATATGACGACGCTTGCGATAGTAGCCAGCACACTTGAAAAAATTGCAACTGAAATTCGCAACCTGCAACGCACTGACATTCGCGAGGCGGAAGAATATTTTCAGCCTGGTCAAAAAGGTTCGTCCGCGATGCCGCATAAGCGCAATCCAATTAATTGTGAGCGCGTTGCTGGAATGGCGCGGCTTGTTCGTGGTAATGCTGTTGCTGCGATGGAAGATATTACTTTGTGGCACGAGCGCGATATTTCGCACAGTTCGGTTGAGCGCGTGATTTTGCCCGATTCGACAATCAACGTCGATTATTGCACGAAAAAAATTACCAAGATTATTGATAAGCTGCTTGTTTATCCGGACGCGATGTTGCATAATTTGAATAGGACTGGCGGCTTGATTTACAGCCAAAGAATTATGCTGGCGATTGTCAGTAAGGGCGTTCTGCGCGAAGATGCTTATAAATGGGTACAGCGAAATGCTATGAAACGCTGGCTTGAGGGCGAAGATTTCCGCACGAATATTGAAAATGACGAAGATATTAAAAAATATTTGACTAAGGCGGAAATTGATGATTGTTTTGATTATAAATGGTTTTTGCGCAATGTCGATATGATTTTTGAGCGTTTTGGAATTTAAGGAGGCGTTATTATGAATACCAGAACCCACGAGATTATCCGCGAATATATTGACGTGTTAATCGGCAGCTTACCTGGGAAAGTTCCGCGGGCGATATGGACATTCGCTATTCGATTAATGATTTAGAGGGCAATCAACTTTTAGGCGTATCGCGCAGTTTGCTTTTCTCCAGCGGCAAAGTTGAGCTCACCATTCAAGGCGAAAAGTTTAAAACTGCGAACGCCGGAATTATTGACCGCGTCGAAAAACTTTTCCGCATTATCAACTATGAAAAGCGAGACAACGTTATCAAAGACAGCACGATTAAATTTATGCGCAAATATATTGCTGATAATAGGTAACGTTATTAAGCATTTCTTTCTTTTCGGAAAGAAAGAAACGCTAGCAAAGAAAGAAAACTTCCGCGCTACAGTCACATCACGTGACTGGCGCGCGGTGGGCGCGCGTCCGTGCGCGCCTCTAAATTGCTTGTAGATATTTTGATGGGACATGTTCCGTCAGCCACACGCCATTTTTCGATTTGTAAAATTTGTAGCCGTCATTAAACATTTCCTGCGCGAGAATTTTATAAATCAAGGCGTTACCCGTTCGACGCGCCGCAACTTTTTTAGCCGTCTCAATGTCAGCCGATAAATGCACATGCAGCCGATTCATTTTCAGCAAACCGCGCTCGGCGATAGATTTTTCATTGCGCTCAATCGTGCCGTGATAAAGAATTGCTGGCGGCGGCGTCTCTTCAAATTCAACGTCGACGCTGATTGAGTGCCCTTGATTCGCCCGAATTTTCGTCTTGTCCGCATTGAAACTAAATCGTTGCTTGTCATTCTCAGCTACAACTTTTTCTAGGTCGGCAAAATTAATTTTCATACCGCGCAAAATTTCAGCCACATTCGCCCAGCCGTTTTTGTCCAGCTTAATACCAATGGTTTCGGGCTTGTGGCGCAGTACCAGCGATAAAAATTTACTGGTTTTCTTAATGTCCATAAAAATCACCCTTTGATTGGAGGTAGTCCAATGGATTGTATTTTTTGCAAAATCGCCAACAAG
>CAJOIB010000071.1 GCA_905234705.1 uncultured Selenomonadaceae bacterium
AGCCGAATGCTTGAAGCAAAATCCGAAAATTAAATTTTAAAAATAAAAAAATGCCGGTACGTTAAATGTATCGGCACTAATTTTTTTGTGCGAATTTGAATTTATTTTACGACGATATTAATCAGCTTATTCGGCACAGCAATAATTTTCACGATATTTTTACCGGCGATTAATTCAGCCACGCGCGGCAAAGTCGGAGCAATTTTTTCAAGTTCAGCCTTGCTCAAATTATTTGCAACCGTGGCGTGTTCGCGAACCTTGCCGTTAATCTGAATGACAATTTCAATCGTATCTTCGACAAGCGCCGCCTCGTCAAATTTCACCCAGCTCTGCTTGTGAACGTCGCCCGCGAAAAATTGACTCCACAATTCGGCGGAAATGTGCGGCACAAACGGCGCTAACATTCTCAGCAAATTATTCGCAAATTCGCGCGCCAAATTCGGATTAATCGGTTTGTCTTGGAAAGCGTGAGCCGCATTGACAAGTTCCATCAGCGTGCTAATCGCCGTGTTAAATGCAAATCTGTCGTGCAGGTCTTCAGTAACTTTTTTAATAGTTTTGTGTAAAGTGCGGCGCAAATCTTTTTCTTCGGCAGTCAAAGTTTCAGCGTCATAATTATCAGCGCCCGCTTTAATCGCATCTTCAAAAATTCCTAAAATGCGCCACACGCGATTTAAAAATCTGAATGAGCCTTCAACGCCCTGGTCGCTCCAATCCAAATCTCGCTCAACCGGCGCGGCAAACAGGATAAACAAGCGCGCAGTATCAGCGCCATATTTCGCGATAATTTCTTCCGGCGAAACCACATTGCCCAGCGATTTGCTCATCTTCGCGCCGTCTTTGATAACCATTCCCTGAGTTAACAAGTTGGTGAAAGGTTCATCGTAGTCTAACATTCCGGCATCGCGCAGAACTTTTGTAAAAAATCTGGAGTAAAGCAAATGCAAAATCGCATGCTCAATGCCGCCAATGTATTGATCAACCGGATTCCAATAATTAACTTTGTCGCGGTCGAAAGGCTTTTTATCATTGTGCGGGTCGGCGTAGCGCAGATAATACCAGCTCGAACAAATAAACGTGTCCATAGTGTCAGTTTCACGCCGCGCTTTACCGCCGCATTTCGGACAAGTGCAGTCATTGAATTTTTTGCTGGTTGACAGCGGACTCAATGCGCCCTGCTTAAATTCAACGTCGTCCGGCAACAAAACTGGTAAATCTTCTTCGGGAACAAGAACTTCGCCGCATTTGTCGCAGTAAATCACCGGAATCGGCGCGCCCCAATATCTTTGCCGCGAAATGAGCCAATCGCGCAGTTTGTAATTGACTTTGCGCGTACCAATTTTTTTAGCTTCAAGCCAATCAACAATTTTAGATTTCGCAGTTTCATTATCAAGCCCGTTAAATTCGCCGGAATTAACCATAACGCCCGCTTCAACGTAAGCATTATCCATTTTGCTAAGGTCGAGCGGCGCGGCGGGATTGTCGATAACCAAAATCTTATCAAGCCCGTATTTCGTAGCAAACATCCAATCGCGCTCGTCGTGCGTGGGAACGCCCATAACCGCGCCCGTGCCGTATTCGTACAAAACATAATTGGTTATCCAAATGGGCACTTTGCGCCCGTTAACCGGATTAATACAATACGCGCCCGTGAAAATGCCTCGCTTTTCAGATTCGCTCGAAGTGCGCTCCATATCGCTCATATTGCGCGTCGTCTTGATAAATTCGCGAATTTCAGTTTCATTAGGCTTGCCCGCGATAATTTTTTCAATCAGCGGATGTTCGACCGCCAACGCCATAAATGTTACGCCGAAAATGGTGTCTGGTCGCGTGGTGTAGACGGAAATTTTTTCGTCGCTGTCAGCCACGTCAAGGCTAAATTCCGTGCCCTCACTGCGCCCTATCCAATTTTCCTGCATAATCTTGACGCGATTTGGCCAGCCCGTTAATTTTTCCAAATCAGCTAAAAGTTCGTCCGCGTAATCGGTAATTTTGAAAAACCACTGCGCGAGATTTTTTTTGTGAACTTCAGAATCACAGCGCCAACATTTTCCGTCAACGACCTGCTCATTGGCTAAAACCGTGCCGCATTTGTCGCACCAATTAACAGCCGCCTCTTTCTTGTAGGCAAGCCCGCGCTTGTAAAACAACTCAAAAAGCCATTGCGTCCAACGATAATAATCTGCGCGACAAGTTTCAACCTCGCGCTCCCAATCATACGCCAGTCCCATAGCTTTTTGCTGGCGAATCATATTTTTAATATTGGCGAAAGTCCAATCGCCAGGTTTGACGCCGTGAGCAATCGCCGCATTTTCCGCCGGCATACCAAATGCATCAAAGCCCATCGGGTGCAAAACATTAAAGCCCGCCATTGAACGATAGCGAGCAACCACGTCGCCGATTGAGTAATTGCGAACGTGCCCCATATGCAAATTGCCGCTCGGATAAGGGAACATTTCCAGCGCATAATATTTCGGGCGCGAATTGTCAAATTCAGTGCGGTAATAGTCCGGCGCGTCCCAAACTTTTTGCCATTTCTTTTCAATTTCCTGTGGATTATATTTTTCCAAAAGTAGCTACCCCCTTCAACCGCGCTATTCTACAACATTGCAAAGATTTTGTCTATGAAGATCGCCCCATTCGCAAAGCGCGTCCAGCAGCGGAATTAAAGATTTGCCGCGCTCCGTCAAGGAATATTCGACACGCGGTCGAGCGCCTTCAAAACGCTGTTCAAGGTATTCACAGAAATATTTCCGATGTAGCGTTGCAGGGCGTTGAAGCGAATAGCACCAAATTCCATAATTTTGCTCGTCATTTTAACACTCCCAAAATTATTAGTATTGCGGAAAATGCAGTTTGTGTTATCATTATATCGACCGGTCAGAAATTTGCAAAGGCGTGACGATTCAGATGCTTTTTGACGGCGTTGACAAGGCGGGCAAAACGAATTCCAAGGCGATTGTGGATGTTTTATTTGCTGAGAAAAGATTTAGACGGCTGGAAAATTGTTGCCAAAGTTTTTACTTCAACAAAATAATTTAATACCAAACTAAGAGGCGCTCACGGATGAGCGCCCTACCGCGCGCCAGTCACGTGATGTGACTGTAGCGCGGAGTTTTCTTTCTTTGCTTTAGCGTTTCTTTCTTTCCAAAAAGAAAGAAATGCGTTAAAAAATTATATTTTATGCATAACGTCAAAAATATCCTGGTGCTGAGTTTTAATTTCAACACCGATTTCTTCACCTTGAGCCTTGAGCGCCGCCTGTAAATCTACCAGCCGAATTTTCGTTTCATTCGCCTCGGCAAACAATATCATATTGAAAAATCCGTTGAGAATATTTTGGTTGATACTGAGAATATTGACTTCGTTATCAGCAAGAATTTTCGTAACCGCCGCGATAATCCCAATTCTGTCTTTGCCGACAACGGTTATAATCAACTTCATTAAAAATCACCTCGCCGCGTAATATAACACAACCTTGACACCGCCGCAACTTTATTGCAAAATACTTAGCGAATTTTTTTTATTGGAGGTAATTGCTTTGAAGAAAATTTTTTTAATGGCGGCGCTGATTTTTTCAATGATTAGCTGTACAGCTTTTGCCGCAACGCAGGAAGTTAAACCGAACATTGGCGTTTTGGTCATCGGTAGCGCGGAATTTAAAACGCCCGATTATTACAAAATGATTAAAAGTTCCGTGCTCTCAAAGAGCGGCTTAATCGCTGACGTTGGTGATGATTTTCAGAAAAAATATCAACAGTTCATGGTCGAAAGATACGACATAGGCAAGCATACGCCGACCAAGAGCGATTTGGTAAATTTCACGGCAAACAGCGCTTATAGAAAACTTTTGGTTATTGTTGTGGATGAAAATATCGACACTCAAAACAACGGCAATTCTCGTCAAAAAAATCGCGTCGCAATTCAGCTGGACGTTTACCTTTGCAACCGCTCAGAAATTCTCGATATTGCTAACGCCAGCCGCGAAGACGATTCCAAGGCAAGTATTATGCGCGCACGTAAAGGCGCTTTCCAAAAAAGTATCAACGCCGCTTTGAAGTCGCTCAATTTCAATAAAGATTAAAAATTTCTCCCGCAAATAAAAACGCCCTTCAGCAGGAATTTTCCCGCCGGAGGGCTTATTAGTTTTCGCTAAAGTAAAACTGTCGAATTATTCTTCGGATTTGTAAAGCGTGAAAGTCAAGCCGAAGCCGACCGCAAACGCAATCGCATTAACGAGCAAGTACATCGGAATTTGCCCGTTCATGTAAAGGAGCATACCAGGCAGAACTGTAATACCCATACCAGTACCGGCGAGTCCCATAAAGCTGGAGAGAGCGCCGCCAACAGCACCGCCAACGCAACCGTAAATGAGCGGCTTGAGAAGGCGGAGGTTAATACCGAAAATCGCCGGCTCAGTAATGCCAAGGAACGCCGGAACTGTGGACGAAATGTAAAGCGCACGTTTCTTAGGATCTTGAGTCTTAAGCGAAACAGCAAGAGCCGCGCCGCCCTGTGCAATCGTCGCACAAGTGATAATTGCGTTGAAGGGGTCAGAGCCTTGTGTGCTGAGAAGATAAATTTCCAACGCGCTGAACACGTGGTGAACACCGAAAACAACGATAACCTGTTGCAAACCGCCGATAATCAAACCGCCGATAACGGGGATTGTCAAGAAGTTTTGAACAGCGCCGAAAACAACTTGTTCCAAACCGTGCATGATAGGACCAACAACGAGGAAACCAAGAGCCATTGAGGTGAGCAAAGTAAGGAACGGAGTTACGATAAGGTCAATCATATCGGGAATGAAAGTTTTGAGGAATTTTTGGAATTTCGCCGCGAAAATACCAAGAACAAGTGCGGGAAGAACTGAACCTTGATAACCAACGAGCGGGATTGTTACAAAGCCCAAATCGAGCGGAATCGGGGTTTTACCTGCAAATTCCGGCAAAGCATAAGCCTCAACCCACGTCAAACCCTTTTCAGCAATTTCAGCCGCCGCGCCGCCGACTAGACCAAGGACGATACCAATAACCGCAGTGCCACCGAATTTGTTCATAGTAGACCAACAAACCAGCGCGGGCAAAAATGCAAACGCCGTATCAGTCAAAACTTGCGTCATTAACAGGAAAGTCGGGTCCCATTCACTACCGAGCGAGAGCATAGCGCCGCGCAGACCCATAAACAAACCTGTTGCAACCAAAACCGGAATAATCGGGACGAAAACGTCGCCCAATGTACGGGAAATTTTCTGTACAAGGCTCATTTCGGCATAAGCAGCTTCTTTACCGCCGCCGCCAGCCAGTGCGGGCTTGAGTTTGATAAATTCGTCTGTAACTTTGTCAACAAAACCTGTACCGCAGATAATCTGGTACTGTTGCGCCGCGAAGAATTGTCCTTTGACGCCTTCGATATTCTCAACTTTTTTCTCTTGAATCTTCGATTTGTCATTGACAATAAGGCGCAAACGCGTCGCGCAGTGCTCAGCCGTTCTTACGTTATCCGGACCGCCAACGTATTTCATAATCAGCTTAGCAACGCGCTCTTCGTCCGGCAAACCGTCATACTGAGAATCATCAGCATCTTTTTCGACAGGACCGGAACTGGCTTCAGCTGCGGGCGCTTTCGACGTAATTTCTTGATTTTTCAGCTCAAAAGTAATATCGCCGAAGTCCGCGTGATTGGTGACGACAACCGGCGTCGTGGTTTCATAGCCAGCTTTTTTAATGACGTTGGGGTCAAATTCAAGCAAAAGTTGCCCGCGTTTAACCTTGTCGCCAGCCTCGGCTTTGGAAGTGAAACCTTCGCCGTTTAGTTTAACCGTGTCCATACCAACGTGAATCAAAAGTTCAATGCCGTCGTTGGACTTGAGACCGATAGCGTGTTTGGTCGGGAAGAAAACAGTAATTTCACCGTCGAAAGGTGAATAAACTTTTCCTTCGGGATTTTTTACGGCTATACCGCGTCCCATTGCTCCGCTCGCAAAAACGGGGTCGTTGATCTCATTAAGCGGTATCAACGTTCCGTTAATCGGGCTGCTAATTCGTATGTTCTTCATTACAATACCTCCTTTAATTTAGAAAAAACATACATTTACAGCTGGACGGCTCACACTTTCAAAAGGTTGTAGAATAAATAAAAAAACATTCCTACCCAAAAAAAATCTGAATTTGTAAGCCGTCAAAAATATGAAAAACCAAAAATACAATACCAGTAAAATTATATCTTTCAAAACAGGCAACGTCAACTTTTTTATTAGAGCAAGATTAGAAATTTTTATGATAAGATTAAGAATTGGCGTCAACACTAGACATTTGCCACGATTTATTTTATAATGTGTACTGTGACATGAAACGATTTTAGCGGAGGGAAAATTATCATGAGAAACAGAATCGAAATTACCAAAACCAATGGAAATGTTGACAGGATTCACTTCTATCTTGTATCTGGCGGGAAAAGGTATTATTTATTCTCACAAAAATTCTCAAAAGGCGTGTACGAATTCTTTAGGGGAGGACGCGCTGAATCTGAATTGTATAATTACAGAGGCTGGCGTAAAAACCCACGCCTCGGTAAAACAATTGAAAAAATCCCAATGTATATCCGCTACGTCATGAAGGAGGAAATGGCAGCGTAAAAACCGGCAAATCCCTACTCATCGTCATACAAAGTTAAAAGACTCGACAGGTTGCAAAACTTGCCGAGTTTTTTTATTCAACAATTGCCAGTATAAACGTATTTTAAAAAATTTCGCGCAGTGCTGGCAAGATTATAAACCGTTTTAACATCAGTAGCCGCCCTGTCAGTAACTTTGTACCGCGGGAAAAATCGGCTCACGTGCAACGGAATTTCATCACTAATCGACGCCAGCCATTTTGCCTCGTCAATCATATCAGCTTCACTGTCGTTCATTCCAGGTACAATCAGCGTCGTAACTTCAACGTGACAACTTTTCGACGCAATTTCAATAGTTTTTTTCACAGTCTCAAAATCGCCGCCGAGATAATCATAAATTTCTGCGCGAAAACCTTTCAAATCAATATTCATAGCGTCAATCAGCGGCAGGATTTTTTTCAACGCGCCGCTCGCCACAGTTCCATTCGTCACCAGCACGGATTTTAAACCAACTTTTTTCAGCAGCGTCGAAGTATCCCGCACAAACTCATAGCTGATAAAAGGCTCATTGTAAGTAAACGCAACGCCAATATTCCCGCGCGAGCGAAGTTCCAACGCCGTGTTGACAATTTGCTCCGGCGTAGCTTTTCGCGTAGGAAATTTTGAATCCGCCATCGAAATTTCGTAGTTTTGGCAGAAAGGACAATTCAAATTGCAACCGTAACTTCCGATTGACAAAATCCAACTGCCAGGGAAAAATCTATACAACGGCTTTTTTTCAATAGGATCGAGCGCAATGGAAGTCAATGCACCGTAATTCAGCGCAGTAATTTTTTCGCCGTCATTAATGCGCGCGCGGCACTTTCCAATTTCGCCGGTTTCCAATTTGCAATGGTGCGGACAAATTTCACAAATTTTCATGGCAGTACCTCAAGACATGGTGTAGCGATTAACCCAGGCAGAATTTTTCTTGACAAACGCCCGCAGCCGAACAAGCCCCTTATAATCCGGCTCGTTATTGCGAATCATACGATAAGCGCCGCCGTATTCGTCATCAAGATCAGCCCAGCGCCGCGAATTTATATCCCAAATTTTTCCATTGATAACCCGTTCCGTGCCCTGCGAAAGATTAACAGCCTTTTTCATAAAACGAATCTCCGCCACTTGACCGGTAAGATTTTTAGTCTCCTGCCATTCCCAGAAAATTAAATTCGCGCCCTTCATTTGCATAGTCGTAGTATCGGCGGTTAACGTAACCATTGAACCGTCGGTATTATTTGAACTCCATAATTCAATCCAGCGATCTTCAGAATTTTTGCGCTCAACTTCGCCTTGGTAAAAAACTTCATCGACTATCGCCACAAAAAAATCTTCGTCGAATGCCTGCGAATTAATTTCCTTAACGTGCCCGTCATTTTGCGACCAAATTACATTACCGGCGGCGTCGTAAAAATCTTCGCGAGCATATTTAATCGTGCGATTTTGCGGATTAATCGTCAAGAGCGCCAAACTGTAGGACAAAACTTTTGGGTCGGGCAAAATATTTGCAATGCCGTAAGATTTTATTGTATCTTTCGCGCCGTTGACAGTGTAAGTTGTTTTAGTCCACGCCTCAATTTCGGTCGGAACTTCTTTTTTGCCAATTACCGCCTGTTTCCGGACAATGACAGTATTGGGCGCGTAAAATTTGCTGTACTTGTTATCGGAAGCGAGCCAGTACCAGGCGTAATCTTTACCAGGCGGCGGGTTGTCCTGCGCGAAAGTTGCGGTGAAATTAAAAATAAAAATAGCGGTGAAAATCATTGCGAAAAAATTTTTAAACAACGCTATCACCCCTTAGCAAACGAATAATTTCAGAATTAAGTTCGGCGATGCCCGCACCGGTTTGAGCGCTAACGCAGATTGATTTTAAACCGGAAGCCTCATTGACAGCCGCCGCCAAATTTTTACCGCCGTCCACAAATCTATCGGCTTGACTGACAACGGGAATAATCGCCGCGCCGGTTTTGCGCAATTTACTAATCCACGCTAATTCCAATTCAAACGAATCATTTGGAATGAGCATAAGCGCGACTTCGATACTTTCGGCGGATTTACCGGCGGTAGATTCAGCCACGTCTACGCCGACGGTATCGACGAGCATAATTTTTCCGACGCCGCCAATTTCCATGGAACTGTAGGCAGTTTCCTTAGTCATTTTGTGATTGGTCAAAGCGTACATGAGCGCAGATTTGCCGCTCTTACGTTTGCCAAAAATACCAACCTGTCTCATTTGCGGACGCCTCCTTTGGTTTTTGCAAATTATATCACATTGCCTCTGGATAATGAAGAAAAATTTACAACCCAAAATAAAAGGCGCTCACGGATGAGCGCCCCCTGCCCGCGCTAGTCACGTGATTTCTGGAAAAGAAATGCCGATTATAAATTTACAAATTCACGTTGACGCTTATTGAAGCGCAGGATTTTTTTATAGCCAAATTTTTTAACATAATCAACAGCTTCGTCGCAGAAATTGCCGCAATCTTCGGGTTGGTGAGCGTCGGAACTGATAATTATCGGCAAATCATACGCCGCCGCAACTTTCATAAAATCCGCGTAAGGCGAAATTTCTTGCACGGGATAACGATATTTCGTTCCGGTGTTAACATCGACCGCCAAATTATTTTTTTTCATGGCAACTGCAACGCGTTCAAGATAATTCGTCACGTCAAAATCCGGAAAATATTTAAACAGCCGAATATTGAAAGGATGCCCAAGAATATCGTAAATACCAGCCGCCGCCAATTTCTCAACTTCGCGCGTGTATTGCTCATAAATTTCGCGCAGGTCGTGACGCTCCCATTCAGCTTTAATTTTCGACGCATCATAGCCCCAGCCCCATAAAAAATGCACCGAGCCAATTATATAATCAAAATTCCAATCGTCTAAAATTTTCTTGACAGCCGCTTGATTTTGAAAGTTGCAAACTTCAATGCCGATTTTAACCGCGTGCGTTTTTTTCAATTCGCTCATAAAATCAAAATAATCTTTCAGCGTGTGCTTAAATTTATTCGTCTTGAGCCAAATTTTTTGAAACGCGCCAACTTCCGAATCGTCCAAAATCAAATCGTCATAATAAAGTTTTTCAAATTCCGGAAATGTATGCGAATGCTCCGAAATTCCAATTTCAGTAAGCCCACGCGTTTTCGCCGCCTTGAAAAATCCTTCAACCCAATTAAAATCATAATCGCCGTACTCAAAATGCATATGATAATCCAGTTTCATAAAAAAAATCTCCTTCAAAAAAATAACGGTTTTGATTATAATTATCCAGCCGATTATTGTAAAGTTTTTTAAGGAGGAAACATTATGCCAAATGAAACAAAGCCGCTCACTCTGCCGCAACTTTTAGAAAAAGACACCGTTAAAAAACGTTTCGTAGAGATTCTCGACAAAAACGCCAGCGGTTTTATTCAGTCGCTGTTAACGATTTATAATAGCAGTGATTCGCTGAAAAAGTGCGATGCGCGGTCGATTTTGGCGGCGGCAGGTTTGGCGGCAACGCTTAACTTGTCAATCAGTCCAAGTTTGGGTCACGCTTATATTGTACCGTACGGCGGCAAAGCGCAATTTCAAATTGGGTAAACCAAACTGCTCAATTAAAACCGTGTGAACTCTATTGCTCAGAGGTGTCGAAAGGCTAACGGTGAAACCCGCCAATTATAAGGGCAATACCGTGCTACTGCTAATAAATGTGTAAGGGGGTGTAAATTTTGATAGGAATTTATCAGATAACCTGCACAGTAAACGGCAAACGTTATATTGGGCAAAGCATCAATATTGAAAGGCGAAAATTTGAACACAAAACTCATTCCAGCAATCGATACTTGGGACAAGATATTGAAAAATATGGGCTTGAATTTTTTATATTCGATGTGCTGGAAGAATGCTCAGAAGCTGATTTGAACGCCAAGGAAAATGAATATATCGCCAATCTAAAACCGGAATACAATATTTTAGGCGAAGGTCATACATTACCTTCAAATATTCGTGCACAGATAAGTAATTCTGTTCGTAAAGTCTGGCAAAGTAAAATTATTGAAAATCAATTGATTGGCAAACGCTTTGAAAATGGGCACGAAGTACCAGAAAACGTCAGAGCCAAACTTAAAAATGCGGCAACCGGCAAAATTCAAAGCGCAGAAACCAAGTCGAAACGTTCAAAATCAATGCAAATTGCGATGCTCGGCAACAGAAACGGTAATAAATCTGTACGTTGCATAGAAACTAATAGCGTTTATGATAGCTTAAAAGCTGCGGCTGAGGATTTAAATATATCTGTTACCGGAATCAGTCACGTTTTGAACGGCAGACAAAAATCTGTCGGTGGTTATCATTTTGAATATAGCAGTAGTGTAGAGACTAGCCGTGATGAATGTAGCGGCGTAGGAGAGAAGATGAGCTACTCTCCCAAGTGCACGGCAACGAAAGTTGAAGAGATAGTCCGCGCTGTAGAAATGGTAAATTTACAGAATTAGTGGGAAAGGTTTAGTTCAACTTGCTCACCAGACCGGCAAATATGTCGCCCTTCACAGCGGCGTTGTCTATGAAGGGCAGATTCGCGATATCGATTGCATAACCGGCGAACTCATTCGCGGCGAAAAAATTTCCGATGAAATTGTCGGCTACGTCGCTTATATGAAATTGGTTAACGGTTTTGAAAAATCGCTGTACATGACGCGCACCGAAATGGAAGAGCACGCTATGAAATTTTCACAAACTTATCAGTCCGATAAACAAAAAAAATGGTCAACCTGGGCAAAATTTTTCGATAAAATGGCGTGCAAGACTGTTTTAAAATTGCTGTTAAGCCGCTGGGGAATTTTAAATTCGGATTTGGCAACGGCTATTCAAGCAGATCAATCTGAAGTCACAAAAACAACTTTCACGTACATTGACAACGACGGCAAAACCGTGGAGCGCGATTCGATTTTTGAACTGGACGAGCCGCAAACCGTAGACGCGCCTTTTGAAGAAATAATCGACGCCGAAACCGGCGAAGTCCTCAAATAAATCTATCTTAAACGAATAATCGTAATTTTGGGTTCAATATTCGGCAAAAGTTCCATAATCATAAATGAGCCGCGGCTATCGTCGCGCGGGCGTGAAGCACTGCCAGGATTTAACAACAGCGGCGGACCAATCCGATAATCGACAATGTGAGTATGACCGTACAGCGCAATATCCGCGCCTTGAGACTCCGCCGCTTCCATAACGTATTCTTGAGTGTAACGGACGCCGTAATTGTGCCCGTGCGTCATAAAAATTTTGTGCCCCTCTGCCTCAACAATCCGCTCGTAACAAGTATTGCTCATTGGCCAATCGCAATTTCCAGCAACGCCATAAACCGGCACATTAACTAAATCCTGCAAATATTCAGCGTCCGGCGTACAATCGCCCAAGTGCAGCCACATATCCATTTTCTGCGCGATGCTTACAACTTTTTCAACGGCAGAATAATTTCCGTGCGTGTCGCTGATAATTCCAATATTCACTCCAATCGCTCCTTTAATTTAGGTACTAATTCACGAAGCGCCGCGCCGCGATGGCTAATCTGGTCTTTTTCTTCAGGAGTAAGTTCTGCCATCGTTTTTGAATCGTCTATGTAAAAGTAAGGATCATAGCCGAAACCATTTTCACCGCGCGCAATATTTTTAATCGTGCCGTAAATCACGCCCGACGCGGTAATTTCCGTGCCGTCAACGTCGATGAAACACAACGCACAGCGATAATCGGCGGCAGATTCAGTAACGCCCGCCTTTTCAAGTTCCTCAAGCAATTTTTGATTATTAGTAACGTCGTGCGCGTGATAACCGGCAAATCGCGCAGAATATACGCCTGGTCGCCCGTCAAGCGCCTCAACCTCTAAGCCCGAATCGTCAGCAATGCACGCAAGCCCTGTTTGCTCCATAAAAAATTTTGCCTTAATATGAGCATTTTCTTCAAAAGTCTCGCCATTTTCAACTGCGTCCGGAATATCGCCAATATCGGCTAACGATAAAAATTCCACCGGCAAACCCTCAAATGCAACCTCCAATTCGCAAAGTTTATCCAAATTCTTCGTAGCGATAACAATTTTTTTCGCCATTCAACCAACCCTCCCTACGCGCCAAACTAATTCGCCCAGCGCGTCTTTTTGCATATCAATTAATTTATTAATGCCAATTCCAGCCAAATCAAGCAGTTCATTTAAATCTTTTCGCGTGAAGGAATTTTTTTCGCCGGTAATTTGCACTTCAACCAATTCGCCCGCGCCCGTCATAACCACATTGCAATCGGCAAGCGCGCTCGAATCTTCTTCATAGCACAAATCTAAAATTTTTTCGCCAGTTTCAGAAATTCCCGCAGAAATCGCCGCGACAAAATCTTTAACCGGAAAAATTTTGCCCGCCTCGTAAATCGTTTCGCACGCCTCAACCAACGCCACAAACGCCGCCGTTATCGCTGCCGTACGAGTGCCGCCGTCTGCTTGTATCACATCGCAGTCAAGCGTAATCGTCCGTTCGCCAATTTTTGTCAAATCAGTTACATTTCTCAACGCACGCCCGATTAGCCGCTGAATTTCAGCAGTCCTGCCGCTAGGTTTTTTCAATTCCCGCGGCGCGCGTAAAATTGGCGCGGAGGGCAACATTGAATATTCCGCATTGAGCCAGCCAGTACCCGTGCCCTTCAAAAATGGCGGAACTTTATCTTCGACAGTCGCCGCGCATATGACTTTCGTATTGCCGATTTCTATGTAGGCTGAACCGTGCGGGTAGATTTGGAAACGGCGTTGCAGTGTGACTTCGCGCAGTTGATTTGATTGGCGTTTATCCGGTCTTGACAAAAAAAATTCCCCCTGACTTGCGAATTTAAAACACATTGTACACAAAAAATTTCTCAGCCGCAATGTTTCATTAAAAATTTCTTGACAAAATGAAAATCAGCGCATAT
Source organism: uncultured Selenomonadaceae bacterium (assembly GCA_905234705.1). Taxonomy (GTDB): domain Bacteria; phylum Bacillota; class Negativicutes; order Selenomonadales; family Selenomonadaceae; genus Quinella. The sequence continues at coordinate 13,588 of CAJOIB010000071.1, forward strand.
AATACGCCCTGTCAGTTGAAATACTGATTGAGACGCGGAAGTAGCTCAGTGGTAGAGCATCACCTTGCCAAGGTGGGGGTCGCGAGTTCGAGCCTCGTTTTCCGCTCCAAATAGTTCTTGCGGAAGTAGCTC
>CAJOIB010000072.1 GCA_905234705.1 uncultured Selenomonadaceae bacterium
ACGCCAAACTCACGATACAAATCAGTTAGCCCGCCGATATAGCCGCCGCCGTGCAACTGCAAAACCACGCGCTTGGAACTTTCAGATTTTGGATTTTTCAAGCGCTCAATTTTCATTCCATTCAAATCAAAAGTTTCATACTTCCAGCCGTCCGGCGCTTCAAAGGCTTTAACTCTGGCATTTGGCGAAGGATGAAAAAATGTATCCATTCGCTTAGCCATGTAGTCTTGTCTAGCCGCGTTATCGAATTTCAAGCCGGATTTTTCCGGATTCCACGCGGGCGCGGCAAATGCATTCGTTGAAAATAAACTTGCGCTTAAAATCCCCGCCGCGATTAATCTTGTCCATCGCATAAACATTTCCCCCAACAATTTTTTTAATTATATCACTAAGATTGGCGCGCGGGCAATGGCGTTGTAGACTTTTTTGGGCGAAAATGTTATAATCAGCGCGGTTTGAAATTTTGAATGAGGTGAGACTTTGGAAGAATTTGAATACATGCACGGCAATATCGTGCCGGTGAACCTTGAACACGAAATGAAATTTTCATATATTGACTACGCGATGTCGGTAATAGTGGCGCGCGCGCTGCCCGATGTTCGTGACGGGTTGAAACCGGTACACAGGCGCATTTTGTACGCGATGCAAGAAGCCGGTATGACCAGCGGCAAGCCTTACAAAAAATCGGCGCGTATTGTCGGCGAAGTTTTAGGTAAATATCATCCGCACGGCGACAGCTCGGTTTACGACGCGATTGTGCGTATGGCGCAGGATTTTTCGCTGCGTTATCAGTTGGCGGACGGGCACGGCAATTTTGGCTCGGTTGACGGCGACCCTGCGGCGGCTATGCGCTATACCGAAGTCAGAATGTCGAAAATCGCCGAATTGATGTTGCAGGATATTGATAAAGAAACCGTTGATTTTGTTCCGAATTACGACGAATCTTTGACAGAGCCGGCGGTTTTGCCCGCGAAATTCCCACAGCTTTTAGTTAATGGAACTTCGGGCATTGCGGTTGGTATGGCGACGAATATTCCGCCGCACAATCTTTCTGAAGTCGTTGACGCCACTTTGCTTTTAATCGACGAGCCGGATACTACGGTTGACGAATTGATTGAAAAAGTTCAAGGTCCGGATTTTCCGACGGCGGCTCAAATCATCGGCACTGACGGAATTTATGAGGCGTATCACACGGGGCGCGGCTCTATTCAAATGCGCGCTAAAACTGAAATTGAAACCCGCTCCAATGGCAAATACAGAATCGTTGTTACCGAATTGCCGTATCAAGTCAACAAGGCGCGGCTCATTGAAAAAATTGCTGAACTCGTCCGCGACAAGACGCTCGAAGGTATAACTGACCTGCGCGACGAATCCGACCGTGAAGGTATGCGCATTGTTATTGAATTGCGCCGTGATATTAATCCGCAGATTATGCTAAATCAACTTCTCAAGCATACGCAAATGCAAGATACTTTCGGCGTCATAATGCTCGCGCTCGTCGATGGCAAGCCTAAAGTTTTGAATTTGAAACAGGTTTTGCAACTTTACATAAAACATCAGCAAGAAATTATCACGCGCCGCACGAAATTTGATTTAGCGAAGGCGAAGGCGCGCGCTCATATTCTCGAAGGTTTGAAAATCGCCATTGAAAATCTTGACGCGGTTATTAAAACCATTCGCGAAAGTTCCAGCGCCAATGACGCGAAAGTTGAGCTCGTGCAAAAATTTTCTTTGGACGAATTGCAGGCGCAGGCGATTTTGGATTTACGTCTTCAGAAATTAACCGGTCTTGAGCGCGAAAAAATTGAAAATGAATACCGCGATATTAATTTGGAAATTAACCGCCTCAACGAAATTCTTGCTGACGAAAGTAAAATTCTTGAGATTATCAAGGCTGAACTTACCGCCGTTAAAGAAAAATTTGGCGATTCGCGCAGGACTGAAATTATCAGCGAAAATGCGAATGTTAAATTTTCCAAGGAAGATTTGATTCACGACGATAACGTTGTGATAACATTGACACGCGGCGGCTACGTCAAGCGGATTGGTTTGAATATGTATAAGAGTCAGCGGCGCGGCGGCGTTGGTATGGTTGGTATGAGTACCAAGGCTGAAGACGTTGTTGAGCACATTTTAATCACGACTAACCACCACACGATTTTATTTTTCACGAATCGCGGCAGAGTATTTCCGCTCAAAGCCTATGAGATTGTCGAGGCGAATCGTACTGCTAAGGGCGTGCCGATAGCAAATTTGTTGCCTATGGACGAAGGCGAAATGGTAACTGCGCTTATTAAAGTTCGTGAGTTCGACCCGACGCGTTATTTGTTTATGGCGACGAAGAAAGGCATTGTCAAGAAAACGCAGCTCAGCGAATTTAATTCGATGGCAAAGCGCGGCGTGATAGCGATTAAGCTTGCGAAAGACGATGAACTTATCGGCGTGAAATTTACCGAAGGCGAGCGCAATGTGATTTTGTGTACGGCTAAGGGAATGGCGATAGCGTTTGCTGAAGAAGAAGTTCGCGCTATGAGCAGGGTTGCGCGCGGCGTTATCGGGATTAAACTTCGCAAGGGCGATTATGTTGTTGGTATGGATAAATTGAGCAAGGACGCGACGCTTTTAAGTGTTAGCGCTGAAGGTTTCGGCAAGCGCACGGCTATGGAAGAATTTCGTCCGCAATCTCGCGGCGGCATTGGTCTTAAGAGCATGAAGATTAACGAAAAAACCGGCGATGTTATTGGTGTGAAAGTTGTCAAGCCGGATCAAGAACTTTTGCTGATAACGACTGAAGGGCTTGTGATTCGCACGGACATTTCGGATATTTCGATTGTTGGCAGGAATGCGCAGGGCGTGATTTTAATGAAGACTCGCGAAGACGATAAAGTTGCGGCGCTTGCCACTGTCACCTTGAAAAATGAATAGACTTTTCCCACAAATAAAAAAGGATAGCTTGAAATTTCTTCGGGCTATCCTAATTTTTTATTGCGATTTTTTATTTGAAATTTTCTTGTTGATTGCACGGATTTTTACGCGAAATTATTTTTTAAAGCGCGCCATATCGGATTTAACCATCATGCTGACAAGTTCGTTAAAGCTAACTTTGCGTTTCCAGCCGAGAATTTTTTCAGCCTTAGCGGGGTTGCCGAACAAAAATTCAACTTCAGCCGGACGGAAAAATTTTGGATTGACATCAACCAATAATTTGCCGGTTTTCGCGCAGTAGCCTTTTTCGTCAACGCCAGATCCGCGCCATTCGATTTTTACGCCAACTTCAGCAAAAGCCAGCTCTACAAATTCGCGCACGCTGTGAGATTCATTTGTCGCCAAAACAAAATCGTCGGGTGTGTCATGCTGCAAAATCCGCCACATTCCCTCGACATAATCTCCGGCAAAGCCCCAATCGCGTTTTGCATTTAAATTGCCCAGCGATAATTTTTCTTGCTCGCCAGCCATAATTTTTGCCACGGCTAAAGTAATTTTCCGCGTAACGAAATTTTCACCACGGCGCGGCGATTCGTGATTAAATAAAATCCCATTGCAAGCGAACATTCCGTAAGATTCGCGATAATTTTTAGTTATCCAAAACGAATACAATTTAGCGCAGCCATAAGGGCTTTTTGGATAAAACGGCGTTTCTTCACTTTGCGGAACAGTTTCCGGTAAACCGCCGAAAAGTTCAGAGGTCGACGCTTGATAAAATTTAATCGGCTTGCCGGTTTGTCTAATGGCTTCCAAAACGTAAAGCGTGCTAACGCCCGTAGTTATCGCCGTGTACTCCGGCATTTCAAAGGAAATACCAACGTCAGATTGAGCAGCAAGATTATAAATCTCATCTGGCAAAATTTTATTTACCAACGCGTTCATACCGCTTGAATCCGTCACATCGCCGTAATGCAGAAAAAATTTATCGCTTTTAATATGTTCGATTCGCTCAAGATTCGCCGTACTGTGCCGTCTCTGAACGCCGTGCACTTCGTAGCCTTTTTCAAGCAAAAGTTCCGCCAAATATGAGCCGTCCTGCCCAGTTATACCGGTTATCAACGCTTTTTTCAATTAATTCACACCTTCCGGAAAATCATAAATAATTTTGTCGTCAATGGTAATATCTTTGCCGAGCTGCACTTCGATAATTTTCAAGTTAGTTTTGGCAATAATCGTGTGGCGGCAATTCACAGGCAGATTCACGACATCACCTGCGCGAACGGAAAGTTTTTTGCCGTCAACAATCGCCGTGCCTTCGCCCGAAATTATATTCCAAGTTTCCGCGCGAAAATTATGGCTGTGATAGCGCATATGCTGCCCCGCCGGAATGTCAGCTTTAATCGTCAAACTTTCCTGCTCAATGTCAATGATTTTAAAAACGCCCCAGGATTTTTCAGCGTAACGCGAAGGCTGATGAATTTGCTCAACGTAAGATTTAATCTGCGCGGATTGAATTTTATCAGTAACCAAAATGCCGTCCGCGCCCGCTGCCACAATCATATCTTTCAAGCCCATGCAAATCAGCGGAATATCCGTTTCGTTAATGACATTCAGATTCGTGCAGGTGTTGTCGGTCAAAACGTCGCCAATGCACGGAATTTCCATAACTTCAGAAAGAGTATTCCAAGTTCCCGAATCTTTCCATTCGCCGTCGTAAATCGCCACAGCAATATTTTTTTCTTTTTCGGAAATGGCGTAGTCAAAGCTGATTTTCGGCAAAGTTTCGTACTGCGCGAAAATTTCAGCGTAAGAATTTTTACCGACAATGCTTTTAGTTTTGTCAAGAATGTAGCCAAGCTTGAAGGCGAAAATTCCGCCATTCCACAGCGCGCCCTTTGCAATGTATTCAGCGGCGATTTGCTCAGTCGGCTTTTCTTTGAAAACCCACAAATTATTTTCCGCCGGAATTATATAACCGTACTTTGAACTAGGATAAGTCGGCTTAATTCCCATTAGCGCCAAATTAATATTCCCCGCTGCGACCATTTCAGCCATTTTCCTTAGCAGCAAAAAATATTTATCTTCAACGTACGAATCGACAGGGCAAACGACAATCGGCTCATCTGGATTAATTTTTTTCACATCGCGCAAATAAGCACACGTCAAAGCCACTGCCGGAAAAGTATCACGGCGGCAAGGTTCAGCCGAAATATCCACCGCGCCCAAATGATTTCTTACCATTGAAACTTGAGATTTCGCCGTCGCCACCACGATTGAAATATTCGCGTCGACTTTTTTAATTTGGCGAAAGGCGCGTTGCAACATAGATTCGTAGCCGCCATTGGGATTTTTAAAAATTTTTATAAACTGTTTAGAGCGAATATCATTCGACAGCGGCCAAAGTCTTTTGCCAGAGCCGCCCGACAGTAATATCACTTGCATTTAGGGTTTCCTCGTTTCAAGAAAAGTTAATATCGTCTCGACAATTTTATCGAGCTGTTCATTTTGAAGTCCGTGGTGACACCCGACATAAAATCCGCACTCGTCAATCCATTTCGCAACGGGATAATTTTTCTCAATGTCACCAAAAATTTCTTGATAAATCGGCTGACAAAGAAGCGGCAACATTGGGCGCGTTTCAATATTAGCTTTTTCAAGATAACGAACAATTTCGTCGCGTTTAAATGACGCAGATTTTTTTATAACAATTGGGTACATCATAAAAGAATGGTCGACGTAATCCGGAAAATGCGGCAGTTGCAAAAATTCCTGCGCAGGCTCAAGATTTTTCGTAAGATAAGCGGCATTTTTCTTGCGCGTATTCATAATAAATTCGCGATTTTCAAGTTGCCCAAGACCAACCGCGCCTTCCAATTCGCCGATTCTGTAACTGTAACCGAGCCGCACCATCATAAAGCGCTTATCAATCGGCGTCTGCATTCTCAGCGGACAAACTTTGCGCGGATCTGACGCAACGCATTTTTCACAGGTACAAGCCCGCCCGTGAGCTATCAGCGAGCGCGAAATTTCCATAAGCTCCCTGTCATTCGTTGTAATAACGCCGCCAATTCCCGTCGTTATCGTATGAGCAACGTAAGTACTGAAGCCCGTAATGTCGCTGAAACTTCCAACAGGTTTGCCTTTGTACAATGCAAAATGAGCCTCCGCGCAATCTTCAACAATTTTCAAATCATAACGATTGGCAATATCGACAATCGCGTCCATTTCGCACGGTTGCCCAAATGTATGCACAGGCATAATCGCAACAGTATTTTTAGTAATTTTCTCCTCGATTCGCGCAGGATTTATATTATAAGTTTTTTCGTCAACGTCAACAAAAACAGGCTCAAGCCCCGCGTGAAGACAAGCGTTCGACGTGGCAATAAAAGTTATAGCCGGAACTATAACTTGCGGAGTTGTAGTACCCCCCCTATTTTTGTTTTCCAAGTGTATTTTTCTTTCAAAGCTTCAAGTGCAACGTGTAGCGCCGAAGTTCCACTATTGCAGGCAATACCATATTTTTGGCTGTGCAATGCGGCGAATTGCTTTTCAAAACGGTTAACCATATCGCCTTGAGAAAGTCGACTAGCATTTAGCGCTTCATTTACGTAACGTTTTTCAGCTTCAGTAACCAGCGCATAACCAACGCCAATTTTTTCCAAATCATTCACTCCTATGAGCTTTATAAAAATTTACAGTTTTAGCAATGCCGTCCGCCAGTGAAGTTTTTGGACTCCAACCTAGACTGCGCATTAATTCAACATTTAAAAGCCGCCGTTTCATTCCTGTTGGTTTAGTTTCGTCGTGAATAAATTTGCCATTATAATTTAAAACTTCAGCAATAGTTTTGTAACATTCATCAACAGTAAAATCTTCGCCCGTACCCACATTTAAAATATCTGGCAGCGAATTTAAATTCTCGACAGCAAACCAAACAAATTCTGCAAAATCTCCAGCGTACATTAATTCGCGGCGCGCTTTGCCATTACCCCAAATCTGAACGGTGGGCGAATTAGTTTCTTTGGCGTGAAGGATTTTCTGAATAGCCGCCGGTATCATATGCGCGCGTTTAGAATCAAAATTATCAAAGCGCCCGTACATATTACAGGGCACTAAAGTTTTATAGTTGAGCAAAGGATTTTCTTGTCGAATGTATTTGCAAAATTGCGCGCAAATCGATTTAGCCGAAGCGTAACCTTCATTTTCGCGTTCAAATGCTCCTTGAAACACCATAGCCTCGCTAAAAATTTCGTCGCCCATATTCGCCGGATAAATGCAAGCGCTACTGATATTTATAAAATTTTCAATTCCCAATTCATACGCGCCGATAATCAAATTGCGCCCCATATCAAGATTTTCAAGTAAAAAATTAAGAGGATGTTTCAAATTTAACTCGACGCTGCCAACTTTCGCTGCGATATGAATAATGCAATCTGGCTTTTCACGACGCAAATAATTTTCAACGGCAGAGCGATTCAGCAAATTCAATTCGCTATGCTTGGGCGTCAATAATTCGTAACTGGCACTGCGCGAAGATTCAAGTACATTTCGCCCGACCAAGCCGCTACTTCCTGTAATTAAAATTTTCATTGCGACTTCCTGTACTTCTGCTCATTGTACATTTTCATTTGGCGGTAGAGCTTGAATTTTTTCTTGCCGGACAAAACGTCGTCAATCAACGCCTGCAATTCAGCCTTTAAATCTTCACGCTGCTCGCGCAGAATCGCCAGGCGCATATCACAATCGGCGTGAAATTTTTCATCAACGTCTGTGCGCTCATTTTGTTTCGTCATCATATAAATTTTCAATTCGTTAATGCTCATCTTATCGACAAGGCTACCGACAGTTTCCATAAATTAACGCTCCTTTCAAGATTTTTTCTGCACGCGCTCAAGCACAATTTCATCAATTTCTTCAATCAAATCGTTTCTGTGCTGATTTAACGGGTCAATATTTCTTTTCGCTTTAACGACAATATCATCTTGCGGAAGGCGTGCCTTGTCTTCTTGATGCCAAATCTCAATGTTTGTTATAGTCAATTCTTTAGCAACCTGCAACAAATCTTGCCTGTGCTCATTGAGCGGCTTAATCCGCCGGATTTCGTCAGTGACAACTTGATAATCTTCTGGGCGGTCGGCGTTTTCAATATGCCAACGCTCAATTTCTTGTTGAATGAGTTTGGAAATTTCCTCTGCATTCATATCGATTCCTCCAAAAAAATTTATAAACTGAAATATTTTATCACCAAGATTTAATTTGCGCAATAAAAAAAACGCCCCGCTGATTTGACGAAGCGCCGGAAATATTTACTAAATTTTAATCAAGTTCATTAGCGTCTTTTGGCGTATGAGCGAGAATTTTTTTGCCGCTGAACATACTGGAAACTTCGCTTTCGCCTTCCATAAATTCTGCGCGAATAACCATGTACAAATGCCCAATCGCAAACAGA
>CAJOIB010000073.1 GCA_905234705.1 uncultured Selenomonadaceae bacterium
AGTTCGCGCGATTGTCAAGGGAAGGCTTGCCAAGGCGAAGAATTAAAATTTATGAGTTGGAAGGGAAAAATTTATGAGCAGTTTAGAAGTTGGTATCGTTGGTTTGCCGAATGTTGGCAAATCGACGCTTTTTAACGCGATAACCAAAGCCGGAGCAGAGGCGGCGAATTATCCGTTTTGTACGATTGAGCCGAATGTTGGAATTGTGGCAGTGCCGGACGCGCGGCTTGAAGTTTTAACTAAAATGTACAATTCCAAAAAAACAACTCCGGCGACGGTTCGATTTGTGGACATTGCTGGCTTAGTCAAAGGCGCGTCGAAGGGCGAGGGGCTCGGCAATAAATTTCTTGAGCATATCCGCCAGGTTGACGCAATCGCTCATGTTGTTCGTTGTTTTGAAGATGAAAATGTTACTCACGTTGCGGCGACGATTGATCCACTGCGCGATATCGATACCATTCAAACCGAATTGTGCCTTGCCGATTTAGAAATTGTTGAAAAGCGGCTCGAACGTTTGACGCGCGTTTTGAAATCTGGCAACAAGGAAGCTAAGGCGGAAAATGACATTCTGAACAAAATAAAAAATGCGCTGGATAATGCTAAACCTGCGCGAAGTGTCGATTTGACTGAAGACGAACTTTTTATGATACGCGAAACGAATTTGCTGACGTTGAAGCCGAATTTGTACGTGGCGAATGTTGCGGAAGATGAGGCGGCTGATTGGCAAAATAATCCGCACGTTGCGAAAGTCATTGAGTTGGCGAAAAGTGAAGGCGCTCAAGTTGTGGTTATCTGCGCGAAAGTTGAATCTGAAATTGCCGAACTCGACGACGACGAAGCGAAAGAATTTCTTGCTGATATTGGCTTGGAAAGTTCGGGCTTAGACAGGCTGATTCATGCGGCATTTGATTTGCTTGGGTTAATGACGTTTTTAACTTCCGGACCGGACGAAACGCGCGCCTGGACGATTAAGAAAGGCACTCCGGCGGTTAAGGCGGCGGGCAAAATTCACAGCGATATTGAACGCGGTTTTATTCGCGCAGAAATTGTAAACTACAATGATTTGGTTAAGCTTGGCTCGATTAATGCGGCGCGTGAGAAGGGCTTAGTTCGTCTCGAAGGCAAGGATTACATTATGCAAGACGGCGATGTTACGTATTTTCGGTTTAATGTTTGATAAAATAAAAACTGCCGCGCGTCTCTTCGACGTACGACAGCCGATTTATTTAATTTGGTTTGCTAAAAAATTTCAAACTTAGTAACTCAAAATGTAAACGGTAACGTTGCGGCGTCCAAATTCCATGCATTCATCGTAACTTTCCATGCAAAGGTCGATTCTGTTACCAATGATAGCGCCGCCGGTATCAGCCGCGATGGCTTCGCCGTAACCAGGAATGTACAAACGACTGCCAAGCGGTATAATTGAAGGATCGACAGCCGCCACGCCGTAAGTTGCAGGAATGCCCGTTGCGGTAATTCCATAACCGTCGCCGTCAGTCGGCAGATAAGCTGTAGCTTCCATAGTCATAACAGCCGCGTAATCGCCGTAGCCGTAATCATCGTAGTACAAAGGCTGAACCTTTTCTTCGATACCGCTGTTGCCGACATATTCTATACTTTCATTTTCAGCATTTGGAATTGAAACTTCCGCTGAATCTCTATCTAAATTGATATTGCTAACATATTCATTAAGTTTCGTGAAACCTGCAGCCGCGGCTTCAACTTTAGCCGCCGGAGTTGTCTCGATTTTGTCAACTTGATTGGTAAATCCAACGTTGAGTGCTGCAAATCCCGCAAGCATCATAGCGAGTCCCCATTTTTTACTGATTCCCAATTTTTTAAGTAAATTACGCTTCATTATTCCGCTGCCTAACACGTTCCAAACGTGTCCCGAACTTTGTAGCAGTTTCACCGCCTCGGAGCAGCCTTCCCCCTTTCAAAAGTACCAATTTCATTTAACGGGGCTGATTGTAGCACATATTAATGAAATTGTACTGAAAAAGTGAAAATTACATATAACTTTCATAAAAGCTTGAGTTGCGGGCTAAGTTAGGTTAAAATAGTGGCGTCAAATCTAGATTTAGGAGGAAAATTACAATGCGAATGATTCAGACGATGAACGCTCCGGCGGCGATTGGACCGTACAGTCAAGCCGTCGAAGTGGAAGGTATTTTGTATACTTCGGGGCAAATTGCGATTGAGCCGACCGCTGGGAAAATTATTGCGGCGTACATTGAGGGGCAAACCGAGCAGTGCTGTAAAAATATTGGCGCGATTCTCGAAGCGGCTGGGTATGATTTTTCAAAAGTGGTAAAGACTACGTGCTTTTTGGCGAACATTGCGGATTTCAAGGCTTTTAATGAAGTTTACGCGAAATATTTTATCAGCAAACCTGCGCGAAGTTGCGTAGCGGTAAAAGATTTGCCCGCGGGCGCTTTGTGCGAAATTGAAGTTATCGCCGCAAAATAAATTTTTATCGAAATGTTGACGCCCCTAAATGCAGGGGTGATTTTTTTTTAGCTATCTGATATAATCAGCGGCGGTAATATTTTTCAATTCAAGGGAGCGAGTTTGTTGACTGAAAAAAATGTATTTGACACGTTGCAGGAACGCGGATTTATCGCGCAGTGCACGGACGAAGCTGAAGTTAGAAAATTGCTCGGCGAAAAATCGGTGACATTTTACATTGGCTTTGACCCGACGGCTGACAGTTTGCACGCGGGACATTTTATCGCGCTTATGGTAATGGCGCATATGCAACGCGCCGGTCATCGCCCGATTTGCTTAGTCGGCGGCGGCACTGGCACTGTTGGAGATCCTTCCGGTCGTACTGATATGCGAAAAGTTATGACTGACGAAATTATTGCTCACAACTGCGAATGTTTCAAAAAGCAAATTTCGCGGTTCATAGATTTTTCTGACGGCAAAGCTTTAATGGTGAATAATGGCGATTGGCTGCGCAAACTGAATTATATTGAACTCCTGCGCGAAGTTGGCGCTCATTTCACGGTTAATCGGATGTTGGCGGCGGAATGTTACAAACAGCGCTGGGACAAGGGCTTAACTTTTTTGGAATTTAATTATATGGTAATGCAGGCGTACGATTTTTACAAGCTGAACGCGGATTTTGGCTGTGAAATGCAACTTGGCGGTGACGATCAATGGTCGAATATAATTGCGGGCGTTGAGCTGGTGCGGCGCAAAACCGGCAGGAATGTTTTTGGCTTGACGAATAAATTGCTGACGAAAAGCGACGGCTCAAAGATGGGTAAAACTGCTGGCGGCGCTCTTTGGCTTGACGCTGAAAAAGTTTCGCCCTACGATTTTTATCAGTATTGGCGCAATATCGACGACGCGGACGTTAAAACTTGCCTTTCGCTTTTAACATTTTTACCAATGGACGAAGTTAACAGATTGAGCGCGCTGAAGGATTCGGAAATTAACGAGGCGAAAAAAATTCTTGCGTATGAAGTAACGAAACTTGTACACGGCGCTGAAAATGCTGACGCCGCCGCGAAATCTGCCGCTGAAATTTTCGCCGGTCAATCTTCAGAAAATATGCCGACCGTTGAAATTTCTGACGCTGTTGGTAAAAAATTGCTTGATGTTTTAACCGCCGCGAAAATTCTTGAGTCTAAGGCTGAGGGCAGAAGATTAATCGCGCAGAGCGGCTTAACTCTCAACGATGAAAAAGTTACCGACGCCGATTATATTTTGACTGAAAAAGATTTACCGGCTGTCATTCGCAAGGGCAAGAAGAAATTTTACAGACTGGTGATTTAATTGGAGCAAAAAATTTCCGCAAGCGAATTAATTTATCGCGCAGAAAAAGCTGAAACTGCCGGTAATCTCAATGAGGCATTAAATTTGTATCTGCAAGCGGCTGAATCTGGCGACGCTTACGCAATGTTCAGAGTTGGTGATTATTACAGCGCGCAGGGAAATGACACCGAGGCTTTTAAATGGCATATGAAGTCCGCCGAATTGGGTGCGTCTTATGCTATGAACGAAATTGCTACAATGTATTTTAAAGGCGCGGGCGTTGCGAGAAATGAATCCGAAGGTTTGAAGTGGCTCAAAAAATCAGCGGCGCTCAAAAATCCTACCGCAATGGCTATGCTCGCCAGAATGTATGAGATTGGCTATATCGTTGAGCAAGATATTTCTGAGGCTTTAAAATTATACACAGAAGCCGCTAATGCCGGTGAAGAACACGCGCGGCAACGGCTTAATCAGTTATTCGACGAGGGGAGATAAATTATGTCTGGACATTCAAAATGGGCAAATATTAAACGCAAGAAGGGCGCAAATGACGCAATACGCGGCGCAATGACAACCAAAATCAGCCGTGAAATTACAATCGCAGTAAAAATGGGCGGCGCAGATCCAACCGGAAATATGCGCTTGAAACTGGCTCTGTCGAAGGCGCGCGCTAACAACATTACCAAAGATAATATTAACCGCGCTATTCAAAAGGGGCTTGGTTCGTCCGATACTTCCAGCTACGAAGAAATTACTTACGAGGGCTATGGACCAGGCGGTTCTGCGCTAATGCTGGATATTTTGACGGATAATCGCAATCGCACGGCGGCGGCTGTTCGGCACATTTTCACTAAGTACGGCGGAAATTTGGGCGAAAATGGCTGTGTCAGCTGGATGTTCAAGAAAAAGGCTGTGTTCGTTGTTGATAAAGAAACTTTCGACGACGAAGATGCGCTTATGGAGTTGGTTATGGAAGCGGGCGCTGAAGATATGGAAGCGGACGACGAATCTTTTGAAATAACAGCCGCGCCCGAAGATTTTGACGCTATCGAGAAAGTTTTAGCTGAGAAAGGCATTGAAACTGCGTCCGCCGAAATTACGCAAGTTCCCGATACCACTGTCAAACTTTCCGATAAAGATACTGAGAAAATGCAAAAACTGCTTGACGCGCTCGACGAAGACGACGATGTTCAAAATGTTTATGGCAATTACGAATTTGCCGACGAATAATGCGGGCGTTGGGAATTGACCCTGGCACGGCGATTTGTGGCTACGGTTTAGTCGAACAAATTCACGGGCGATTAATAGCAAAAACATTCGGCGCGATAACCACCAGCCCGCAAGCCCGAATGCAAGACCGGCTTTTAAAAATTTACACAGAAATTGACGCGCTCATAAAAAATTTCCAGCCAGAAGTAATCGGCGTAGAAAAATTATTTTTTGGGCGAAATGCAACAACGGCAATACCGGTTGGGCAAGCGCGCGGCGTAGTTTTATTGTGCGCGGCGCAAAACGATTTAGACGTGGTAGAAATAACGCCCAACGAAGTGAAAATGTCAATCACGGGATACGGCGGCGCGACTAAGGAGCAAATAATTTTCATGGTGACGAAAATTTTAAACTTAGCCGAGCCGCCCAAGCCCGACGATACAGCGGACGCATTGGCGATAGCGATTAGCGCGTCGTACGAGGCAAACAGTTTAGCGCGGAATTGGAGGGTGTAGGATTAGGGAATAGTGGAAAGGGAATAGGGAATAGTGTTTTCCCCTAATCCCTAGCCCCTAACCCCTAACCCCTAAAAATGATTGGATATTTGAGCGGCAGGGTTAAATTTATTTTCGGCGATGAGATTATTCTGGACGTTGGCGGCGTTGGTTATAGGATTTTCGCGAATACTGATTTGGAAATTGGCGCGGCGGCGGAATTTTTTATTCATACGGCTGTCAAGGAAGATTCAATCACTTTGTACGGCTTTAAAAATCGCTCAGAATTTGAACTGTTTGAAATGTTGCTGACGGTGACGGGCGTTGGGGCGAAATCTGCGATGGCGATTCTTTCAAAAATTTCAGCGGCAGAATTTACGGCGGCGGTTGCTAATCAAGACTTGGCGGCGTTAACGAAATTGCCAGGCGTCGGTAAAAAATCCGCGCAAAGAATTTTATTGGAGCTCAAAGACAAACTCAAAGGTGTCGCGCAGGACTTCAAGCCGGTATTGAAAAAATCTCTCGCGCAAGATGAAGCCGCGGAAGCATTATCGGCGTTGGGATACACGGCGGCGGAAATTTCCACGGCTTTTAAACGCGCGCCGAAGAATTCAACCACTGAGCAATTAATAAAATTTGCACTGCGCGAATTGAATAGGTTTTAGCGATTAAACATTTGTCACTAAAAAAGGGGTGAGGAAATTGTTAAGCACATTGGCGGCGGTTCGCCCGAAAAAGCGGCTATTTTTGGGGCTACTATTGACGACGGAATTTTTAATCGCGCTGATGTTGTACGGAATTTGGAAAATCAGCTACTTGGGGCTGGAAAATATTTCCGAATACTTACCGGCGATAATCGGCGCATTTTTAATTTTCATATCAACGTTTTCATTCGGCGCGGTGTGCAATATGGTTTTGGCGGTAAAAGGTTTGCCGACGCTGAAATTATTTCACCGGTACAGTTTTGCAATTATAAAATTTTTATTTCCAATGGCGGTACGAATCGGAAAAGTTTTCGGGATAAAGCGGCGGCAGTTGGAAGGCTCATTTATCGCGGTGAGCAATTTAATTTTTATGAAGAGCCGAATCCGCGTTCCAGCGAATAAACTTTTGGTACTTGTGCCGCATTGCCTGCAGCTGGCAACTTGCCCGCACAAAATCACGCGCGACCCGAATAATTGTAAGCGTTGCGGCGGCTGTAACATCGGCGATTTGATGAAACTTTCTGAGGAACTTGGATTTATATTTTTCGTGGCGACGGGCGGGACATTGGCGCGTCAAGTTGTAAAAAATAACCGCCCTCAAGCCGTACTCGCCATTGCTTGCGAACGTGACTTGATGAGCGGTATTCAAGATGTTTTTCCGTTACCGGCGGTTGGCGTGCTGAATATTCGCCCGAACGGTCCTTGTTATAACACCCGCGTTGACATTGACGAAGTTAGAAAAGTTTTGAAGCAGATTATTGAGGATTAAAATGTTAAATATCGACGATTGGATTAACGAATTTGTAAAAATTTTGCGCCGAGATTTTGGTGACAGAATTTGGTTTATCGGATTGCAAGGCAGTTATGCGCGCGGCGAAGCAACGGCAAACAGCGATATTGACGTGGTTGTTATTCTCGACGAATTTACAATTTCGGACATCCAGAAATATGACGCCTTGCTAAATGAACTTCCGCACAGAAATTTAATTTGCGGATTTATCTCTGGTAAAAGCGAATTGCTGAATTGGGACAAAGCGGAGTTGTTTCAATTTTATCACGACACTAAGCCGATATTTGGCAGTCTTGAAATTCTTCAGCCGTATTTTGACGATTCCGTTATCGACAGAGCGATTAAAGCAAATGGCGATAAGATTAATTTCCAAAAAATGTCAGAAACTATTTTTCTATGGAGCAAGAATTTGATTAAAGATTGACTTCAGCAATTTCGCCGTCTTTATTGCGGCAAATAACTTTTGTGATTTGAGCATTTTTAATCATGCGGCGGCACAAAAGGCACGGTTCGCCGGAAGCGTAACTGCCATCAGCCGCGTTAATCCCAACAATATAAATCGTGGCGTCCTTCATTTTCAGAGGGTCGCCATTTATTATTGCATTCTGCTCGGCGTGGACAGATCTGCAGTTGTGCACAAATACGCAAGAATTATCGCCGAGGTCGACAGGGAAATTATGAAATTCCGGAACAGTAACATCATAAACTTCAATGGGTTCGGTGATTTTTTCAATTTTTATGACGCGGTGATTAAAGACGCGCGCCGCTTGCATTGCTCTATCAAAATCGCCGTCAAACCATTTGAGAATAGTTTTAAGCCACGGTATTGTTTCCATAGTACCGCGTCTGCCGCCAACAGGGCGGTATTTTTTTTGCAACGCAGGATACGTTTCAATACTTATTGCAGTTTCGTCGTGCACTTCAGCCGTTTTGCCTATAAGCAACGCAAGACCTTTAACGATTCTGCCTTGATATTGCAGGTAGCGATGATTGAAATTGACACTTTCAAATCCGAAATTCCCATTGAAGTTTACGCATTCAAGATTGTCCGGAATGTTATTTAATTTATTGCCGTCTTTGTGATGAATTAAAAACTTTCCATTACCAAAATCAACCGCGCCGTTAAAAAACTGATAGACTAAATGATGCGTTGGAATTTGAAAAGTCCCGCATTTATTGCCTTCAGTCAACCTACCGCGTCGCCGACTGAGCGTATTACAAATAGATTCATAGCCGTCATTTAGTGCAAAATTATAATACAGCGGCATAACGCTATCTTGAATTTTTAAATCGCTCGCCGCTTTATACGTGCAATCCGTCAACAAAATTTTATGGTCGGCAGTGCAAGTAATAGATTTGCCATTGTCAAAAGTAATGCGCACAATGTCATTTCTA
>CAJOIB010000074.1 GCA_905234705.1 uncultured Selenomonadaceae bacterium
GGCGAATATGTTTTACCCATTGTAAAACCAACTCCTTCTAAATTTAAAATTCAATCACTATAGCGTTTCGTTATGACTTTTGTCTCGTTACCCGATTTATCGTACAAATGCACCTGATATTCATCACTGCCGTCAAGAAATTCTTTAAAAGAAACCTTACGCACTGTAGGATCATCAATCTTCAGCATCTTGCCTACGATACCGAGATCGTTATCATAATGAATTACTTTACCTTTTCCAACATAAATACCGTGATGACTGTAAAGCCCGCCCATTCTATCAACAGAAATATGATCACCATAACGCGGCATGCTCATTTTACATCACTCCTTCAATGTAAAAAATAACTGTGTATACATAGTACAAAATGATGTTTAATTTGTCAATAAAAATATCTGCTAAAGGAGCGAAAAATTTTGACGCCATTGCTTAAAGTTGAAAATCTTCATCAACATTTTAAAATTTCGCGGAATTTTACGGTTAAGGCTGTAAACGGCGTTTCATTTGAGATTTATGCGGGCGAAACTTACGGACTTGTCGGCGAAAGTGGAAGTGGAAAAACTACGATAGGACGCAGTATAATTCGGCTGTACGACCCGACCGACGGCGAAATCATTTTTAACGGCAAAAAAATATCGGGCAACCTTGACAACAAAACTAACAAGATGCTCCGACAAAATATGCAAATGATTTTTCAAGACCCGATGTCAAGTTTGAATCCGCGCAAAAAAATTGGTGATATCATCGGCGAAGGGCTTGATATTCACGGGCTTTATTCCAATCTGAGCGAACGTAACGACATTATCAGCGGCATTTTAAAAAAAGTTGGATTATCGCCTGCTCACGCTGAAAGGTATCCTCAGCAATTTTCTGGAGGGCAAAGGCAACGCGTAGGAATTGCGCGCGCGCTGGTTATGAATCCCAAGCTGATTATCGCTGACGAATGTATTTCCGCGCTCGACGTTTCGATACAGGCGCAGGTCGTCAATCTTATGAAGGATATTCAAGCCGAAACGAAATGCGCGTATCTTTTTATTGCGCATGATTTGAGTATGGTTAAATATATTTCTGACAGAATCGGCGTTTTGCACAAGGGCTATCTGGTTGAAACCGGTTTGACTGAAGAAATTTTTTCAAATCCTATTCACAGGTACACGCAAAGTTTATTGTCCGCCGTGCCACTTCCGAATCCCCGCGTTGAGAAAAATCGCCAGCTCATAACTTACGACGCCAATACTGCCGATTATGAAAATACGGAAATGTATCAAGTTAGCTCCACGCATTTTGTTATGAAATCACCTGTTCGCTAAGCGCAATACGCCCAATTTTTTCGCGCCGTAAAAAATCGATACCATAATTATTACCAAAATCAAAATCGCCAATTTGCCGCTGACTTCGGTTAAAATTATCGCGCTCAAGCCCAAAATCGCGCTGAATACGTACATTAAAAAAACTGCCTGCCGCTGCGAAAATCCTAAGTTCAAAAGTCTGTGGTGCAAATGTCCTTTGTCCGGCTTGAAAATCGGTTGCCCGCCGCGGTATCTCCGCACTATCGCAAATGTCGTATCCAAAATCGGCAAGCCCAGCGCCAATATCGGCACTATCAATGCTATCGTCGTTGCGCTTTTCGTCGCGCCTATTACCGAAATTCCCGCCAGCATAAATCCTAAAAATAAACTGCCGCTATCGCCCATAAATATTCGCGCAGGATTCGTATTGTAAAATAAAAAGCCGAACGCTGCGCCCGCTATCGCCGCAGTTAATATTGTGATTAGGAAAAAATTTTGCTCCATCGCCACTAAAAAAATTGTTCCCGCCGCGATTAATGAGACGCCCGCCGCTAAGCCGTCAAGCCCATCGATTAAATTCACCGTGTTTGTTATCCCGACCAGCCAGAAAAGCGTTGCCGGTATCGCGAACCATTCTAAATAAATGTAGTCGCCAAATGGATCTGTGATAAAATCTATTCGCACGTCGAACGCCAGCACCAATACCGCCGCCGCTATGATTTGCCCCAGCAATTTGACTTTCGCCGGTAAATTTTTATAATCGTCGATAATTCCCACTAAAAACATTAGACTTCCCGAGACGATTAAGCCGATGACTTCAAACAGCATTTCGCCTTTGAAATTCGCCAGTATCGCCGTTAAAATTATCGCGCTCATAAAGCCCAGGAAAATTGCTAAGCCGCCGATTCGCGGGATTGGTGTTTTATGAACTTTGCGCGCGTCTGGTTTATCGACTGCGCCCGTTTTTTTCGCCAATGCTATTACCGCCGGCGTAGAAATGAGTACTACGCCCATTGCTGCGACTAACGCTAATGTCCATTCCGGCATATTACTGACTCCTTTGCCGCAAATTTTTAAAATACGCTCAATTTTACAACAGCCCCTAAAAAATGTAAACTAAAAAATTATTGCTAAACTCCTTGCCAATATTCACTTCTTCATTTAAAATTAAGCAAAAAATTATATGGGGGTTGATATTAATGTTGAGTGATATGGAAATTGCTCAGAAGGCGAAAATCAAAAAAATCGCGACGGTTGCTAAAAAACTCGGCTTAGGCGCGAGCGATTTGGAACTGTACGGGAATTACAAAGCAAAAATTTCAAGCGATGTTTGGGAGCGCGTCAAAGGCAAACCGGACGGCAAATTGGTTTTGGTTACGGCTACCAATCCAACGCCCGCCGGTGAAGGCAAAACCACCACTGCGATTGGACTTGCTGACGCATTCGACCGCATGGGCAGAAATGTTTGCTTAACTCTGCGCGAGCCGTCTCTTGGACCGTGTTTTGGTATGAAGGGCGGCGCGGCTGGCGGCGGTTACGCTCAAGTTGTGCCAATGGAAGATATTAATCTTCACTTTACGGGCGATATTCACGCCGTCACCACTGCGCACAATCTGCTCGCCGCGATTATCGACAACCATATTTTTCACGGCAATGAATTGAAAATTAATCACAATCGCATTTTCTGGCGCAGAGTTCTTGATCTCAACGACCGCTTCCTAAGAAATGTGGTAATTGGTTTGGGCGGTATGAAAAGCGGCGTTCCCCTCGAAACGAAATTTGATATAAGCGTTGCGTCGGAGATTATGGCGATTCTTTGTATGTCAACGAATTTGGGCGATTTGAAAGAGCGCCTTGGTAAAATGTTAGTGGCGTTCAGTAGCGACAATGAGCCGATTTACTCTAACGATTTAAAAGTTACGGGCGCGCTGGCTTTGCTGTTAAAAGATGCGATTAAGCCGAATCTGGTTCAGACGCTCGAAGGCGTGCCTTGCATAATACACGGCGGACCATTTGCCAATATAGCTCACGGCTGCAATTCATTGATAGCTACGAAATACGCGCTGAAACTTTCGGATATTGTTGTGACGGAAGCTGGATTTGGCGCGGATTTGGGCGCTGAAAAATTTATCAATATCAAGTGCAGGCTCGGCGGGCTCAAGCCTAGCGTTGTTGTAATTGTGGCGTCGGTTAAAGCGATGAAATGGCACGGTGGCGTCAAGAAAGAAAATATTTCCGAGCCGAATGTTAAAGCCGTCCAAAAGGGCGTTGCCAATCTTGAAAAACATATTGAGAATATGCAAAGTTTTGGCGTGCCGATTGTGGTTGCTGTTAATAATTTCCCGCAAGATACGCCGGAAGAAGTTCAAGTTATCGCCGACCTCTGCGCGAAGAAAAAGGTTAGATTTGCGCGCTCGAATGTTCATGCTGAAGGTAGCGTTGGCGGTATCGAAATGGCTAAGGCTGTTGAAGCCGCATTTAATGAGCCGGTTGATTTGAAATTCACTTACGAACTTGAGACCGGCGTCAAGGAGAAAATTCAAGCTATCGCCACGAAAATTTATGGCGCTGAAAAAGTTAAATATACGCCCAAGGCACTCAATCAGATTAAGGATACCGAACGGCTCGGATTTGGAAATTTGCCGATTTGTATGGCGAAAACGCAGTACTCTTTGACGGATAACCCGAAAAAATTGGGGCGTCCCGAAAAGTTCAAAATCCACGTGCAGGAAGTTAGAATTTCCGCCGCGGGTTTCCTTATCGTACTTGTAGGCGATATTTTGACTATGCCTGGTTTGCCGAAAGTTCCTGCCGCTGAAAATATCGACATTACGCCCGAAGGCGTTATCAGTGGGCTTTTCTGATTGGAGAAAATTTTTATGTCAATTATTGTCAAGCCGTATTCGACGGAAAATATTAAACCCGCTATTGCCATTTGGAATGAAATTGTTCGCGCAGGCGTCGCTTTTCCGCAAGAAGAGGAACTTAACGAAATTACCGGCGACGAATTTTTTAAATCGCAGTCATTCACCGGCTTAGCTGTCGAGGAAGATACCGGCGAAATTTTGGCGCTTTACATTCTTCACCCAAATAACGTCGGGCGTTGCGGGCACATTTCAAACGCGAGTTATGCAGTACGTGCGGATTTGCGCGGGCGTCATATCGGCGAATTGATTGTTAAGCATTGCATTGAAAAAGCGCGGGAAATTGGCTTTAAGATTTTGCAATTCAACGCGGTTGTCGCGACGAATATTCACGCGCGTCATTTGTATAAGCGGCTGGGTTTCACTGAGTTAGGTACAATTCCTGGCGGTTTTCGTATGCCGGACGGGAATTTTGCTGATATTGTTCCACAATTCATTACACTTTAGGAGGTTGTCCTTATGAAAAAATTTTCAGTTTTAGTGGCGCTGTTGTGTATGATGATAGCGTCGACGGCTCTTGCTCGTTCGGTCAATGAAGAGCGCGCCAGAATCGATGAAGTGCACGCTCAAGCTATGGATCGTTTTTACGACAAAAGACCAAACGTCGTAAGTGAGGCTCAAAGCGCTTACGGCTATGCAACTTTGAGCAGTTCGCGCGTATTATTCTTTGGACGCGGGCGCGGCGTTGCCATTAACAATGAAACCGGCGAAAAAGTTTATCTCAAACAAAACGAAATTGATTTTCTCGGGCTTGGTATTGGACTTCTCGGCTGCATTGAATATGATTTGCTGTTGACTTTTGAAGACGAAGATTCTTGGGACAGATTTATGACTGGCAAAACGAAGACTTCATTTACGACGGTTGCGGTGGCTTCCGGCAATAACAAACCGAGCGGCAGCGGTAGCGAGAGCCTTACCGCGCGCGGCGTCAAAGCTTATATGCTTACCAAAAAAGGCTTAGAAGCGTCAATCAGCTTGGGCGCTGTCAAAATTTACGCTCCCAAAAAATTAAACGGCTACAGATAATTTATAATTTTTCCCGTAAATAAAAAATCCCGTTACCAAATCTCGGTTGCGGGAAATTTTTTTTGCCAAGGTTAAATGGCGCTTAGATTTTAAATTTAGAAATAACGTCCTGCATTTGTTGAGCCATAACGGCAAGAGAGCGGCTCGCGTCAGCAATTTCGTGCATAGTGGCGGATTGTTCTTCGCCCGACGCCGAAACCGTTTCAGATTCTTTCGCAACTTCGCGGCTCTTCTCGTTAATGCGGTCAACAGAATGGGTAATGACATCGGTACTCTTCGCCAACTCGACAACCAGCTCGTCCATTTTATCTGAACTAGTCGAAACGGCTGTAACTTTCTTCATAATCTCGCCAAAAGTTTTGCCCGCGTCGTCAACAGCTTCAGCGCCGGTCTTAACATTGGAAACGCCCTGCTGCATAGATTTAACCGCGTCTTGAGATTTTTCTTGAATAGAACCAATCAGCGTGGAAATTTCTTTAGCGGAACTTTGAGATTGCTCAGCCAATTTACGAACTTCATCAGCAACGACAGCAAAACCGCGCCCATGTTCACCTGCGCGAGCCGCCTCAATCGCCGCATTCAACGCAAGTAAATTCGTTTGGTCGGCAATGGCAACGATAGCGTCAACAATCTTACCAATTTTTTCGGATTCTTTGCCGAGCTGCGCGATAACTTCAGCCGAAGAATTAACGGAAGTCTCAATCGTCGACATTTGGTCAATCGCATTTTTAACGGCAGAAACGCCCTTTTCGGCGGCGGTGCTGGTTTCGCCAATTTCGCGCGAAGAATCATGCAATGTATCAGCAAAAACGCTCATATGAGTTTTCAATTCGTCAGCCTTGGTTGTAGCGTTTTCAACTTCAGTGAATTGCTCGGTACAAGCGCCCGCAACATTTACAATCGATTCGGCAACTTGATTAATCGCGGTTGTCGATTGGTCGGCGCTGGCTGTTAATTGCTCTGAAGCGGCGGCAACCTGTTCGGCGGAAGTAATAACTTTATTAATCATATCTCGAACATTTTCTCGAAGTTGCGAAACGGCGCGCGCCATAACTCCAATTTCGTCCGTGCGGTTAACGTCCTTTTCTTCCGGCTGATTAGCTAAGCGAAAATCGCCCGTTCCCAAAATTCCAAGCGAGGAAGTCAAATTGCGAATCGGCACAATCAAATAATTTGAAAAAGCATTCGCGGCAAAAATAATTACAGCTTCCAAAATCACGCTGACAATCGTCATTTTCATAACGATGCCCTTCAAATTTTCGTCCGAGCGCGCCTTCATTTCAGTAACGCGATTGTCAATATAATCAATCCATACGCCCGTACCGATAACCCACTGATACGGCTCAAATGACGCGGTATAATTTATTTTTGGTAAGAGTTCAGTTTCATTCGGCTTAGCGAACATTAAATCGGTAAAGCCGCCGTCCGGTTTCCTGCCGTTTTCAATCATTTCGCGAATAAATTGTTTACCGGTCGGATCTGTTAAATCGATACGAGATTTGCCTTCGCTGTCTCTGCCCAATAAAACCACGTTAATTCCGTCGTAGGTATCAATCCAGAAATATCCGCCGTCGCCTTCGTAGCGCATATCACGCACTAAATCAGCGGCAGCTTTTTTGGCGGCTGCTTCCGTTAAAAGTCCGGATTGCTGATGCCTGTAAACTTCTTGAATGGCGCTTATTGCGGTTTTAGTTTGATTTTTCAACTCGCGTTGCACGTCATTCGTAAGCATGTTCCGGAACTCTTTAATTTCCAGTTCGTTGTTGTTAATAATGTCGAAAGTGAAAACCGTACCCACTACAAACATTGTGACTAACGACGCAATTACCATCATTAGCATAAATTGCGTCTTCATTGACGACTGAGATTTTTCCAACAGAATCTCCCCCTACGTTTTAATCTTGAAAAAAATTCGCGTTGTAGGTGAAAGTTCCTGCCGCCGCGTTTTAAAAATTTCTGATACGCTGAAGTTCGGCAGATAAATTTTTCTGCAGTTTAGTTGCAAGTTCGACCAAATTTTTTGCGTCAAAGGTGTAGCTGACATACGGCACAAGTTTAATCCGCGATTCGCCGCTGTAGCCGCCGGTGTAAATGTTATAAAAAATCGTGAAGTCGCTCTGATTCGCAAAATCGCTGTAATTCAGAATAATGTATGAGCCGTTGGTGATTTTCACGGGATTATCGGGCGCGATGAAAAGTTCAAAGCCGTCAAGATTTTTGGGCAGATTTTTTGCGTAATCCCAATCGCCGAGATTTTGACTGCCGATAAACAAATCGGTTTTGGTATTGACAGGCGCGTTGAGTTTTTGAATGGTGGCGTCAAGTTTAGCGTCGAGATTTTCAATAAATCGCTGGAAATTTCGGGTGAAAAAATTAGTCAAACAAAATTCAGTCAAGCCGATTTTAACGCGGATTTTATATTCGGAAGTCTCTTCGTGGAAGTAGGCAGTCAAGGCGCGGTGAGTATTTTCATTCGCGCAGGTGAAATAAATAAATTTGTCGCCGTTAACCTCAAAAATTTTCGTCAAAGTACAGCCGCGAATTTCGGCGGGCAGTTTATCAAAAAAATCTGTGGTTGCAATTTCGGCGGTGAGCCTGTCTTTGGTATCGACCTTCATAAAATCAGTCCTTAAAATTTTTTTTGAAATTATAACACAAATATGGAAATCCGCGCGAGAGATTAAAGTTTTCTTAAAACTGGTGGTTCACTTGTAAAATAAGCAAGAACGCGGTATAATTCGCCACAAATTTATTTAATCTAATTTTATCATGGGGCGTTTATATCTGTGGTTTAAATATTTTTTGAGAGGAGTGAAAATTGCTGTGAGAAAACTTTTGTTAATGCTGGCGATTTTTTTTGCTGTGTCATGCGGCAAAGTTTCAGCGCAGGAAGTGACGGTTACCGGAATGGGCAACGACAGGGATTCAGCCATTCGCAACGCCGCTCAAACTGCCGTGGAACAAGTTGTTGGGGTGTACATTGATTCTAAAACGCTGATGGAAGATTTGAAGATTCAGCTGGACGAAGTTTACAAAAAATCCCAAGGTTTCGTCAAGGGCATAAAAATTTTGAGCGAAG
>CAJOIB010000075.1 GCA_905234705.1 uncultured Selenomonadaceae bacterium
CAAAGATTTAACCGCCGCTTTTCCAACTGCAGGCTTAAGACAGTTGCCAGGATTTAATTTCGTGCCGCTTTTCGACGCGCAAGAAACTTTTGTTGAAGGTGCTATGCCCATGTGCATTCGCGTTTTGATTTTGGCTGACCTCGACAAAAATTTATCTGATATTCACCACGTCTATTTAGGCGGCGCAAAAAAACTTCGCCCCGACCTTTAATAATTTACGCAAAAAAAATTAGCCAATGCGCTTAACGATTGTTAGGTACATTGGCTTTTTTAGTTCCGGCGCTGTTAAGATTTCAAACCCGCCGCTTTTCTGATAAAAATATTCGTCAAAACGTCTGCGCTTGCCACTTCAATATCGTCGGGAACGCTTTGTCCGGTGGTCACATAAGACATTGACAAATTTTCATTTCGGAGCAAATTTAAAACCATACCAAGGCTGCCGGTTTCATCAATCTTAGTCACGATGATTTTTTCGGGCGCGGCGGCGGAAAATCTTTTCAAAATCTCCTGCGCGTCAGTCAATTTCGTCGTGGAACTCAAAACTAAATGTTTCTCAATGCGCGGATTCACCGTCAAAAAATCAACCAGTTCCTTCATCTGAAAATCGTTGTGCTGACTGCGCCCCGCGGTATCAATCAAAATCAAATCTTTATTTTTGTGCTGCTCAATGGCAGTGGAAAGTTCCTGCGGCGTGTAAACAACTTCCAGAGGCAAACCGAGAATGTCAGAATAAGTTTTCAGCTGTTCGACGGCGGAAATCCTGTAAGTATCCGCGGTTATCAACGCGAGTGAGCTGTTATTGTCAAGGACGAATCGCGCAGCAATTTTCGCAAGCGTGGTAGTTTTGCCAACGCCGGTCGTGCCCAACAGCGCTACAATTCTGACGCCGTGCCGATTTAATTTTATGCCGTCCGAAAATTTCAAGTGCTCATTGATATAAGTTGAAAGTGTCCATTTGGCGGCGCTGGATTGACAATCGACAAGCGTATCGCCCGCGCCCGCAGTCGACGCCATTTCAGTTAAAATTTCTTCGCTGACTTCCTGCATTTTGAGCGCCTCGTGAAGGCTGATACCGCCCTTAGCACTTTCCTTGCCGAGAACTTCAGCCAGCATAGCCTTCATCTGCGCGAGTTCCCCTTCAAGGCGGCGAATTTTAGCCTGCTCCGGACTTTCGTCTTCGGTCGGCATACGTAAACTTTCGCTTTTTTTAGGTTCAGCTGGCTCAACTTTGGGCGGCACAGGTTTTTTCGGTTCGTCCTGCGAATTTAAAATTTCGGCGTCGGATTGGGATTCAATTTCAACTGGCGCAGTTTCCTTAACGCTGTCGAAAACATTTTTAAAATTGGACTGCGATTTAGGCGCGGAAGTTTGCGGGGTTTTTGGAGCGGGCGTAGAGCCTTTGTAGCGGCTCAGAAGGGCGTTTGCCATCGTTGGCGATATATTTTGCTTAGGCGGCGGTGGCGGCGCGCTAGCGGGTTTTGGCGCGCTCTCAGAGGCGGTTGTTTCTTCGTCAATGGCGGCGGTAATTTCAACGACTTCTTTGCTGCGAAATCCTAACAGCCCGCTCTCACGATATTTTTTGCTGTGAAGAATCACGGCGTTTGGTCCAAGTTCCGCCTTCATTGCCGCGAGCGCGTCTTTCATTGAGCCGGCTTTAAAAACTTTTATTTGCAATTAAAATTCACCTCACAATCTTACAACGCCCAAAATTTGAATTTCTACCGATTGGCTGATTTCCGCGTGCGAAACGATTGTAAGCCCTGGCGCGGAGCGTGATACTAATTTTCTGAAGTACAGACGAACGGCGGGGCTCGTCAAAATAACCGGCGGGTAACCCATATTCGTTACTTTTTCCAATTCGGCATTGAGCGAAGAAATCATACGGCGCATAGTATCTGGGTCGAGATTTACGTAAGAGCCATGGTCAGTACGTTGGACGCCGCCCGCAATTCTATTTTCAAGTCCAGGGTCAAGCGTGATACACGCCAAAGTATTATCCTGCACGACCATTTGAGTAATTTGACGCGCCATAGCGTGACGCACGTATTCAGTTAAAATTTCTGGGTCTTTCGTGACACGCGCATAATCGGACAAAACTTCCATAATCGTCGCCATATCGCGGATTGAAATTCTTTCGTCGAGCAGGTAAGCCAAAACTTTTTGCACTTCGCCGACGCCGAGCAATTCGGGAATAACTTCATTGACAAGCGATTGGTGCGTCTTTGCAAGATTGTCGATAAGGTTTTGAGTTTCTTGACGCCCAAGAATTTCAGAGGCGTGTTGTTTAATAACTTCTGTCAAATGCGTTGCCAAAACTGAAACCGCGTCAACAACCGTGTAGCCGTTCAATTCAGCCTGTTCGCGCTCACTTTCGGGAATCCACAGCGCGGGCAGTCCAAACGCAGGCTCGGTCGTTTCAATACCAGGCACTTCTTCAAAAACTGTACCGGAATTCATCGCTAAGAAATGATCTAACATTAATTCGCCGCGCGCAATTTCCATACCCTTCAGCTTGATAATATACGAATTCGGCTTAATCTGAATGTTATCACGGATACGAATCGTCGGCACAACTAAGCCCAATTCAAGCGCGCATTGTCGACGAATCATAACAATTCTATCAAGCAAATCGCCGCCCTGCCCCGTATCAACCAGCGGAATCAGCGAATAACCAATTTCAAGTTCCATTGGGTCGACTTGTAACAGCGAAACAATATTTTCGGGGCGCGTCGCCTCCGCCTTAGCTTGAGTTTCTTTTTCGTCAACTTGCTCTTCTTGAACAACAGCCGATTTCCTATGCAAACTGTAACCAATAAAGCCGCAAATCACAGCCAGCGTAAAGAACGGCACGCCAGGCAAACCAGGAACAAGCGATAACATTGTTAAAACGCCGCAGTTTATGAAGAAAATTCGCTCGTTGTTGAAAAGCTGTTTGACAATATCTGAACCTAAATTGCCTTCGGACGCCGCGCGCGTAACAATGATACCGGTTGCAGTCGAAATTAACAGCGCCGGAATTTGGCTGACAAGACCTTCACCAACGGTTAAAAGCGTGTAAGTTTGCAGAGCCGCCGCCGCGTCCATATCGCGCTGAACCATACCAATTACAAAGCCGCCGCCAATATTTATCAACATAATTATAATCGCAGCAATAGCATCGCCCTTGACGAATTTTGACGCACCGTCCATAGCGCCGAAAAAGTCCGCTTCACGTTGAATTTTTTCACGGCGAACTTTAGCTTCCGCGTCAGTTATCGCGCCCTGGTTTAAATCCGCGTCAATCGCCATTTGCTTACCAGGCATAGCGTCCAATGTGAAACGCGCCGAAACTTCAGCAACGCGCTCTGAGCCCTTCGTAATGACGATAAAATTTATGATAACCAAAATGATAAACATAATGAAACCGACAACCGGATTTCCGCCGACGACGAAATTACCAAAAGCCGTGATAACTTCGCCCGCGTAGCCGCCAATCAAAATTAATCGCGTGGCAGAAATATTCAGCGCTAATCGAAATAGCGTTGTCACAAGTAGCAGAGACGGGAAAACTGACAGGTCAAGCGCCTCTTCATTGTAAATTGCGCTCATTATGACGACAAGCGCGATTGTGATATTCAAGCAAATCAGCACGTCGAGGAGCGCGGTTGGCAACGGAATTATCATCATTATGACAATCATTACCAGCGTAACGGCGATTATAACGTCGCTGTATTTTTGTATGAAACCGCCCAGCGTTATTGAGCCGCCTTGTAAACTTTCATCGGGTGCAGCCATTTACTTCGCTCCTTTCGATTTACGCCGCCTTGTTTGACGGAATTTTTTTCTTCTTAAGTTTATAAACGTAGGCTAAAATTTCAGCCACGGCTTGATATAATTCCTGCGGCACGAAATCGCCAATCTCCACAGTTTGATATAGCGCGCGTGCCAGCGGTTTATTTTCAACGATTGTAACATTATTTTCGCGGGCAATGTCTTTAATCCTCTGCGCGACTAGGTCTTGCCCTTTGGCAACAATCTTAGGCGCGGGCATACCTTTTTCGTAGAGCAACGCAACTGCAAAATGCGTCGGATTCGTGATAATAACGTCAGCCTTCGGGACTTCCTGCATCATTCGGCTCATTGCCATTTGGCGCTGTTTCTGTTTAATTTTGCCCTTGATTTGCGGATCGCCTTCAGTCTGTTTGTATTCGTCTTTGACTTCCTGCTTGGTCATCATCAAATCCTGCGTGGTTTGCCATTGCTGATAAGCGTAGTCCGCCGCCGCCAGTACCATTATAACCGCTATGACTTGAAACGCCATTGTAAAAATTTTGTCCGCAATTTCCGCTAAGCTGTGTCCCAAATCGTATGAGATAAAATACGGCATAAACGGTATTTCGTCCTTCAAGTACAGGTACAGGAAAAATCCGATAACCATAATTTTGAACAGCGATTTGAACATTTCGACGAGTGAGCGCTTTGAAAAAATCCTGCCGAAGCCGTTTATTGGATTTAAATTGTCAAGTTTCGGCTCAAGTTTTTCTGTGGATATGACGAATCCGACTTGAAAAAAATTTATTCCCAGCGCGATAACCATAATTCCTAGCATCACTGGCAACGCGGTTTTCGTCAGCAGGATTATCATTCCTAAAAATAATTCCATAATCGACTCGTAAGAAACGCTGACATT
This sequence comes from uncultured Selenomonadaceae bacterium, assembly GCA_905234705.1. Taxonomy (GTDB): domain Bacteria; phylum Bacillota; class Negativicutes; order Selenomonadales; family Selenomonadaceae; genus Quinella. Next base: position 4,670 of record CAJOIB010000075.1, read on the forward strand.
TGCCAGATTTGCGAAAATGTAAGCGGAATACTCGGCGATATTTTCGTAAATGTATTCCCACAAAACGCGAATTACGAAAAAACCTGCCAGCAGTACGAACGCGGCGTTGAGTTCCTGACTTTTCGCAACTTGCCCTTTATTGCGGGCGTCGCGGCGCTTTTTATCAGTCGGCTCTTCAGTTTTATCGCCTTCCGCGAATCGCTGTATGTCAAAAAATAATTCGTTAGGGCGTAGCGATAATGTTTCCGTACATTTCATTAAATATCACGTCCAAGAAAAAAGTGCAACAACGACGTTTTTCGTCACGGTGAAATTAATCGGAGCGCGGCGGTAATATTTCCGTACATTTCATTAAACATCACGTCCAAGAACAAAATGTAAAACGGCATGAGCATTGACAGCATAAAAGTTCCAATCATTAAGTGCAGCGGGATACCTACAACGAAAATGTTCATTTGCGGCATTGTGCGGGCTAAAATTCCCATTCCAACATTAACCATTAAAATCGCGAAAGTAACCGGCATTGCGATTTTCATTCCTGTTAAAAAAACTCCTGCGGTTACGTCGCTGATAAGATTTGCAAGCGTATCGTGCCAAACGAGCCCGTCAAGCGGTATGCGCTGAAAACTGTCGATTAACGCCGCAATAATCATGTGGTGACCATTTGCCACCAAAAAATAAATTACCGCCAAATTATAAAGAAAACTTCCGATAAGCGGAGACTGCTGACCGGAAGTCGGATCCATGACATTTGCAACGGAAAAACCTACCTGCATATCCATAATTTTACCGGACATATTGATAGCGGCGAAGGCAACGTAGGCGATAAAGCCAATGAGCCAGCCAATAAAAAGTTCCTGCGCGATAGTTCCAGCAAACATCAAAAGCGTATCGGGCGCAGTTATAACGGTTTGCTTGACGATAACCGGAAAAGTCACAACCGCCATTATAATTGCAACTGCCGCTCTGATTTGCACGGGAACATTCATACTGCCGAAAAACGGCGAAATAAAAAAAATCCCACTGGTGCGCGTCAAAACAAGCAAAAACGCCGCTATTTGCCCCTGTACTATGTCAAAAAAATCAATTTCAGTCATGTTTAACTAATTCTCATTGGCAAATTTACGAAAATGCCCGTGAAAAATTCGACCATAACGCTCAACATCCACGGACCGAAAATTAAAATTGCCACGAATACCGCTATGATTTTTGGTATGAAAGCCAGCGTTTGCTCTTGAATTGAAGTTGTCGCTTGAAAGACGCTGACCATTAAGCCGACCGTTAAGCCCAAGCCGAGCATTGGCGCGGAAACTAAGAGCACTATCATAAGCGCCTCTTGTCCGAGTTGTATTACCAAATCACCTGACATTTTTAATCACCTGAAACTTACGATTAGCGAACTTATCAGCAAGTGCCAGCCGTCAATCATAACGAATAGCAGAATTTTAAACGGCAACGAAATCATAACCGGCGGCAGCATCATCATACCCATTGACATAAGCGTCGTCGCCACAATCATATCGATAACTATGAACGGGACGTAAATCATAAAGCCGATTTGAAATCCAGTTTTCAATTCGCTAATCATAAACGCCGGTATCAGCACGAAGGTTGAAACGTCTTCCTGCGTTTCCGGTCTTTCGGCGTCCGCCAAATTTACGAAAAGCGCTAAATCGGATTCGCGGGTTTGCCGGAACATAAATTCGCGTACTGGCGCTACAGTTCTTTGAAGTGCCTCTTCCTGCGAAATTTGCCCTGCTAAATAAGGTTGTATTCCCTGCTCGTTTGCTTGCGACCAATAGGGCGACATTATGTAAAACGTCATGAACATTGCCAATCCTAAAATAACTTGGTTAGGCGGTACGTTTTGAGTTGCTAAGGCGTTGCGCAAAAATCCTATTACTACGACGATTCGCACGAATGAAGTTGTCATAATCAAGACAGCCGGCGTTATTGATACGATCGTCAAGAGCGCTATTACTTGCAGGGTTGAAGAAACTTTTTCCGGCGAATCAGCCGTTCCAAATTCCACGTTAACGCTTGGGAGCGTAGGTTCAGCCCCTGCGACGTTTGAGAGCGCTAATAGGATTGTCAGCGTCAAGCCCAGGATTTTTAAATTTGTCATTGAATCACTTACCCCTAGCCACGAATCACTTCTTCTTAAAGATTGGCGGGATTTTCTGTATTAAATCTGAGATGGAATTAATATCTTGGGAAAAAATGTCATTAGCCGCCCGATGTTTTTCGCGCAGATTTTCAATGGCGTCGCCGTCGGTAATTTCGCTGAGAAGCGTGATACTGCCTTCAGCCACCCCTAACAAAAATACTCTGCCAGCCATTTCAACTATGCAGACAGAGCGATTCGGTCCCAGCGGTAAATTTTCTAACACTCTGCCGCCGCCTGTCGACATAAACGCCCGCCGATAAATTTAGCCGTGAAATACGCCATAACGACCACGACTGCAAAAACGGCGACCAAACTTAACAAATATGCAAGCGTCGACCACCAAGAGACTGCGGTAGGTTTAGGTTCAACTTCCTCGTATCCGGAAAGATAGCCGCCGACCGCCTCCGCAGTCCCACAGCCAAAATTTAGAAAAAGCGCGATTATAACCGGCAGAAATATTTTCCAGTTCGGATTCATCAGCCGACAGCTTTACGAACCGCCTCAAGTACGCGGTCTGCCTGAAACGGTTTGACGATAAAGTCACGTGCGCCCGCTTGAATTGCTTCGATAACCATTGCCTGCTGACCCATAGCAGAGCACATAATGATTTTGGCGTTCGGGTCAATTTTTCTGATAGCTTTAACAGCAGAAATTCCGTCCATTTCCGGCATTGTAATATCCATAGTTGTCAAATCGGGGTGGAGTTCCTGATATTTTTCGACGGCCTTCATACCGTTTTCCGCTTCACCGACAACTTCATATCCGTTTTTGGACAAAATATCCCTAACCATCATTCTCATAAATGCTGCGTCGTCAACGACCAACACTCTTGTCGCCATAGTTCATCTCTCCTCAAAAATAGAATTTTCTTTAGCATTATACCCCATACAATTAAAATCGGCAAGGGCAAATTAATTTAAACTATCTCAATCTCGCGGCGCGTTCTTTGGGGCTGGCAATTTCGGTTATACGCACGCCAAAGTTTTCGTCGATAACAACAACTTCGCCCTTCGCCAGATAATGACCGTTAACTTGAATCTCAACCGGCTCGCCCGCCAATTTATCCAGCTCGACAATCGAATCTTTCGACAGCTCCAAAATTTCCTTGATAGATTTTTTCGTCCTGCCCAATTCGACTGTGATTTGAAGCGGAACATCCAGAATCAAGCCGATATTATTTTCATTAACTTGAACCGGCTCATTAGACAGCGGCGCGAATTGTACTGGCGCAACTGGCGGCATACCTTGTACAACTTGCGGCTGTTGCGGCGGATATGGCGCGTATTGAGGCGGCGGGTACGGTTGTTGCGGGTAAGGTTGTTGTGGATAAGGCTGTTGCGGCGGATAAGGTTGCTGTGGTGGTGGCGGATAAGGCTGTTGTGGTTGCTGAGGCGGTGGTGGTGCTTGTTGAGCCGGTGCTGGCGCTGGTTGTGGTTGTGCTGGTGGTGGGGGCGGCGCTGGCTCTTGATTTGGTACGGGCGCGGGCGGTTCTTCTGCTCCGCCGCCCATTAATGCCGCGACTAATTCTTTGGCAACCGGTAACGGCAAAATCTGCATTATCTCGCTGTCGATTAAGCCTTCAACTTTCATGCGGAAAGAAATTTTTGCAACCTTCTCGGTATCCTTAGCCATTTCGGTTACAATATCTTCTTTGCCAAAGTCAATGAGCGTAACAATCGGCGGCGAAATATCGATTTTTTTGCTGAACATAGTTGACAAACTCGTTGCAACTGCGCCCATCATTTGGTTCATCGCTTCGCCAACAGCGCTCATTTGAATTTCGCCGAGTGTTGCGTCCGGATTTGTACCGTCGCCGCCCATCATCAAATCGGCGATTATCGACGCGTCCCGCGATTGAATTGCAAGGATATTCGTACCATTAATACCAATCGTGTAAGTTACTTCGACCAAAAGATATGGCATCGGGTAACTTTCCTTGATTTTCTTCATGGTAATAATATCGACCGTCGGCGTGGTGATATCGACTTTGTGATTTAAAAGATTTGAAAGGTTAGTGGCCGCGCTGCCCATTGAAATATTGCCGATTTCGCCGATAGCGTCGCGTTCCATATCGGACAACATTTCCGCGGGATTTTCTTCTTCAGCCGGTGGCGGTGGTGGGGGCGGAGTATCGCCGCCTCCGGAATCGCCTGGTGGTGGGGGCGGGGCTTCGTCATCGTCATTACTTCCGCCTGCTGCCGCTAAAAGCGCGTCAATTTCAGCTTGTGATAATTCATTGTACATTATCCTTATCGTCCTCCTCCGGATTTACGACGCGCGTTATTTGCACCGCCATTTTTTTGCCTGAAGTTCCTGGTCGGCAGTAAAATTTCGCATTTTTACCTATCCGACAAGGTAAATCGTCATTAACTTTTGTCATTAATCTCAAAACGTCACCAAATCCTAATGTTAAAAATTCTTGAATGGTTATGTATACTTCTCCAATTTCGACTATGAAAGTTACTTCGGTTTTTTCCAATTTCGATTGAATAATTGCAACTTGGCTCTCAGTTTCACTCTTGGAAATTGACGAAGCAACCAAGAATGTGGTTGTTAACCTTGACATAATCGGCTCTAAAACCAGGTACGGTATACAAATTGTCATAATGCCTTCGATGTCGCCGATTTTTATTTGAACAGTAACAATAACAACCATTTCATTTGGAGTAACTATTTGCGTGAATTGCGGGTTAGATTCTGTTGTCTCCAAGAAAGGATTCATCGGCGTAACATTCGCCCAAGCCTCTTTGAAATGAGTCATAGCGGCGTTAACAAAGCGGCGCATAACAGCGTCTTCAATTTCCGTGAGAACGCGCGTCTTCATTGCGGTATTGCCGTCGCCGCCGAAAACTCTGTCGATATAGGCAAACGCTATTTCCGTGCCAAATTCTATAATGATATTGCCCTTCAAAGGCGGAACGCCCAAAACGCTGATAAAGCTTGGATTCGCCACGGATTGAACAAATTCTTGATAGGTAAGCTGTTCGACGGAAGCCACGTCAACATTAACGAGCGTCCTTAAATGAGTGCTGAGATAGGTGTTTAGAAGGCGGGCAAAACTTTCGTGCAACATATACAGCGTCCTAATTTGGTCTTTGGAAAATTTATCCGGTCGCTTAAAATCGTAAACTTTGATTTTGCGGGTATCGGATTCTTTCTTAGCTTCCTCAGCGTCGACTTGACCGCTCATAACACCGGCAAGTAAAGCGTCTATTTCCGCCTGACTTAATACATCCGGCAATCCTTATTCACCTCTCTTTAAGCGGGAAAATTTTTAATCAGCTCATTGTAACATAAAACTGGTAATATAAATTTCGTAAACTGAACCGGAGCCGAGTTCGGCGTTGAGCGCGTCTTTCAGCTGTTTCTTGAGTTCGTCCTGTTTGGTTGCGTCGAAATCTTCAAGTTTTGTGGAGCGTAAAAATTGCGTTGTAATATCCATAATTTTAATTTCGGCGTCGGGCTGGAAAGTATGAGTTTCTTCATTGATAACAGAAGTGCGGCTCGGATTCATTTCAAGAACGATACCGGCTCTAAGAAATTTTCCTGCGCGAGGACCGCCAACATTAACGGTGATACCGTCTTTAGGATCGCCCAATTTAAGATAAATGCCATTGTCGTGGTGGCGACTTTCCCCGCCGTCGTCATTAACTGCGTCCGCCATAATCCTTGTAGTAACGAAAATTGAAATTCCAACAGCGAGAGCCAAACCTAACACAGCCAAAACTGCAATCAGAATTATCGGCGAACGTTTTTTGGGTTCAGCGGCAGCTTCGCCTTCGGGGGCAGCGGCGGCAGCTTCTTTTTCATTATCAGCCATAAATAATTCCTCCAAACTTAATACTGTCTCAAAGCACGGCGATATTTCATAACGCGGCGCACAACTTCCTCAGCCGGTTCTTCCACAATGAACTTTTTATCGTTCATCAAGGTTATCACGGTGTCGGGAGTTTCCTCGATAGTCTGAATGACTTCCGCGTTGAGAATGAACTCACCCTTTTTCTGGGTCTGCGAATTAAACCTAGTCAACTTAATCACGTCTTACCCTCCTCACTAAGTATCGATACGTTTTCCTTCAACTTTCGCCACAAAATTTTAAATTCCTTTAATCAAGATAGAAACAATGCGGCTTTAATCAAAAATTTTTCAAAACAATTTTACACGGCTGAATATCTTTGTCAACAATTATTCGGCACAAAAATTTTCAGCTAAGACTTTCGCCGCGCTTTTAACCGTGTTATAATCGACGAAAATAATTTTCCGATTGAGAGGAGCGATTTTAATGGCGATTAGTGAAGGCAAATTTCAAGACGTACTTTCGGAATTTGCGGCAACGCCCGAATTTATCCGCGAAGTAGCAACGGACTTTCAAAAAGATTTACAAATTGGACTGCGCGACCCGAAAAGTTCATCAATGCGTATGCTCAAATCCTACGTTGGACTTCCCACCGGCAAGGAAACCGGCGAATATCTCGCACTAGATTTTGGCGGCACGAATGTTAGAGTTTTCCGCGTGCGTTTGGACGGCGAAGGACGCTATGAAATTATTAAGCGCGTAGGCGAACCGCTGATTATTCCTGGGCAGTATGATTATATTGGAAAAAATTCTACCGTCGACCAAATGTTTGGATTTTTGGCGAAATTGATTGACGACGCCATTGACGGCGACCACACCACGAAATTTTATCTTGGACATACATTTTCGTTCCCGTCCGCGCAGGAAGATTTGAATAACGCGCGCCTCATCATTTGGACGAAAGAATTTGCGACGCCTGGCGTTGAAGGTAAAGTTGTCAATGATTTACTTTTGGACGCGCTGAAAAAACGCGGTATTGAAAATGTTGTGCCGATTGCGGTTATCAATGATACGGTTGCTGTACTTTTGTCCGCGGCTTACAAGCAGGCTGAAGTTTACACCGGCTCGATTTACGCCACTGGGCATAATACCTGTTATCTCGAATCCAGCATTCACGACCCGAAAGGTTTTGGCGTTGGCGGTATGATTTTAAATCTTGAGTGCGGTAATTTTATGAAGTTGACGCCGAATCGCTTTGACGTGGAACTTGACCAGAAATCTGAAAAGCCTGGTGAACAGCGCTTTGAAAAAATGGTTTCTGGGCGCTATATGGGCGAACTTTTCAGTATGGCGGTTGCGGAACTTTTGGGCGCTGATAAAAAATTTGTCTTCACGTCGATTGATATGTCGGCGATAGTTTCTGACGAGAGCGCGAATCTTGAAAAGGCGACGGCTATTATTGCTGAGCAAATCGGAAAAAATTTGGAACTGGCTGACGTGAAAAAAATTAAGGAACTTGACGCGGCGATTATCATTCGCTCTGCGCGACTGGTAACTGCTTCATACGTTGGTATTGTCTGGCAGCGCGCAAATGGCGGCGAAATTACCAAGCAACACGTGGCGGTTGACGGCTCTGTTTATGAAAAAATGCCGCTTGTTCAAGAAAATATCAATAAAGCTTTGCAGGAACTTCTTGGTGAAGATGCGGCGAAAGTTACAACGATTTTGGATGTTGGCGGCTCTGGACTCGGCGCGGCTATTGCGGCAGCGATGACCAGGGGCTAGAGATTAGTGTAAAAACCACTATTCCCTTTACACTAGCCCCTATTCCCTAAAAAAGCGACGGGCTCAATCGGCTCGCCGCTTTTTTATTTTGACAATGGGCGCGGTATGTGATAAATTCTTACGGGTTTTATTTCTGCACGGAGGAATGGATATGACGCAGTTTGATAAACGCAATATTAGCATGATGATGGATTTTTACGAAATGACGATGGCGAACGGCTACTTTGAAAGCGGCGGCGAACATTCGCGCGTTGCATTCGACGTTTTTTATCGGCGCAATCCGGACGGCGGCGGTTTTGCCATTTTCGCCGGTCTTGAGCAGGTAATTGATTATGTTGAAAATATGCACTTCACGGCGGAAGACGTTGAATATTTCCGCGCGCAAAATCTTTTCAGCGACGCATTTTTAAATTACCTTGCCAATTTCAAATTTCACGGCGATATTTACGCCTTCCCCGAAGGAACGATTATGTATCCGAATGAGCCGTTTATGACGGTAATAGCCGATTTGATTGACGCCCAACTGATTGAGACGGCGATTCTGACACAGGTTAATCACCAGGCTTTAATCGCAACAAAGGCGCGGCGGATTGTGCGCTCAGCTGAAGGCAGATTTGTTTCGGATTTTGGGGCGCGGCGTGCTCATAATATGGACGCGGCGATTTACGGCGCTCGCGCAGCTTTTATCGGCGGCGTCAATGGCACGGCGACTGTTTCAGCCGGTCAGCTTTTCAACATTCCGATTAACGGCACGATGGCGCATAGTTGGGTTATGTATTTTAAAGATGAGTTCGAGGCGTTCAAACGTTACGCTGAAGTTTATCCGAAATCCACGACGCTGCTTGTCGATACCTACGACGTGATTCATAGCGGCGTTCCCAATGCCATTCGTGTTGCGAAAGAAATTCTTGAACCGGCGGGCAACAGATTAAAGGGCGTTAGAATTGACTCTGGCGACTTGGCTTATCTTTCAAAGCGCGTGCGGCAAATGCTTAACGACGCGGGGCTTGAAGATTGTAAAATCGTTGTGTCGAATAGTCTTGACGAATTTACAATTACCTCTCTGCTGAATCAAGGTGCGGAAATTGACAGTTTCGGCGTTGGTGAGCGCTTAATCACTGCGCGAAGTGAGCCGGTATTTGGCGCGGTTTATAAAATTGTGGCTGTTGGTAATGGCGAAGAATTTGTGCCGCGAATCAAAGTCAGCGAAAATGTTGAAAAAATTACCAATCCTGGCTTGAAAAATGTTTATCGCATTTACGACGAACAAGGACACGCGGTCGCCGATATGCTCGCTTTAATTGACGAAAATGTTGATTTGGCTCAGCCTTTCAGATATATAGATCCGGTTAAGCCGTGGAAACAGCGCGCCTTTGCGAATTGTACTGCGCGACAACTTTTAAAACTGTACGTGAAAGACGGCAAGCGCGTTGGAACTTTGCCGACGTTGCAGGAAATTCGCGATTATGTGAAATACCAGCTTGACAAGGAAATTTGGCAGGAAGAACAGCGCTTTGAAAATCCGCACCGCCACTATCTGGATATGACGCCGAATTATTACGAAATGAAAATGAATTTGCTCTACAAAACTCGTTCGCAAATGAACGGATAATCTTTTGAGGGGAGCGATTATTTTGGCTTCTGATGAGATAAAAAATTTTGGTATACTTGGTTGGCCGGTGGGTCATTCACTTTCGCCCAAAATGTATATGGCGGAGTTCAAAGCTTCCGGTTTTCCGAATTACAACTACATCGCAATTCCGGTTCAAGCCGGTCGGTTAATGCTGGCAGTTGAAGGTTTACGCGGTTTAAATTTCCGCGGCGCAAATGTCACAATCCCGCACAAGTCTACTGTGATTAAATTTCTGGACGCGGTTGATTCTGACGCAATGATTATCGGCGCGGTGAATACGATTGTTAATGATGGCGGTATGCTTACTGGCTACAATACCGACGTTACAGGATTTTTAAAATCGCTGGCTGAGGCTAATTTTATGCCCGACGATTGCAACGCGGTTATACTTGGCGCTGGCGGGGCGGCTCGCGCAGTTTTATGGGGACTCTGCAAACGCAAGGCTGGTTACATTACTATTGGCGCGCGCAACCTTCAAAAAGCAAAAACTCTTGCCGATGATTTCATTGTCTACGGTAATATCGAGGCAATGGATTGGTTATCGGAAGAGTTTAAGGAATCTTTAAGCGCGGCTGATATTGTTATCAATACGACGCCGCTGGGTATGTACCCGAATGTTGACGAAATGCCGCCGGTTGATTTAAAACTTTTGCCGGAAGGCGCGCTCGTTTATGATATTGTCTACAATCCGGCGCGGACAAAATTTTTGCAAACTGCTGAAAAACTCGGCTATCCAACTTTAACCGGATTATCAATGTTGCTTTTACAAGGGCAAGAGGCTTACAGACTTTTCACTGGGAATTTGCCGAACCTTGAAATTATGCGTGAAGTTTTAGAGAGCGAATTGCACGTTGGATAAATTATTCATAGCGCAGGGCATCAATCGGATCTAATTTTGCGGCTTTTCGCGCAGGTAACATTCCGAAAAATACCCCGACGAACAGCGAAAATCCAAAACTGGCGATAATACTTTCAACGCTGATAACCGTTGTGAAGTTGCCGAATTTTGAAATTGCCTGCGCGAGCCCAATGCCTATGAAAATTCCAATGATACCGCCCAAAATGCTAATCATTGTTGACTCAATCAGAAATTGCATCATAATGCTGTTGTAAGTCGCGCCGATAGCCTTTCTGATGCCAATTTCGCGCGTGCGTTCGGTTACGCTCACCATCATAATATTCATAATGCCGATACCGCCGACAATCAGCGAAATTCCGGCGATGGCGCCGAGCAGCAAGGTTATCATTGTGGTAGTTTCATTCATAGTTTCCATTAGGCTGGTTAAATTTCTGACGTTAAAATCGTCGTCAGCGCCTGCGCGAATCCTGTGGCGTTGGCGCAAAAGTTTTTCAATATTGGCTTGAACTTCGTCCATTTTATCCGCGTCAGCAACTTGCACATTGATACTGCGAACGTAAGTTATACCCATCAAGCGCTCCTGCGCAGTTGTCAGCGGAATTAAAACAACATCGTCTTGGTCTTGCCCAACGCTGGATTGTCCTTTGCTGGCGATAAGACCAATTACCGTGTAAGGCGCATTGCCTACGCGGATTTTTTTTCCAACGGGATTGACCGTGCCAAAAAGATTCGTGGCAACTGTCGTACCAATAACAGCAACGCGGCTTCGCACGTCAACATCATGCTCAGTAAAAAATATTCCGCTCTGCATTGTCAAAGATTGAATCGCCGCATATTCCGGAATAACGCCGGTAACTGTTGTACTCCAATTTTCGTGCCCATAAACCACTTGATATGAACCTTGAGCTGTCGGTGAAACGCCTTGGCGTCGTCATACGTCAAAGTTTGAACCGAACCTGCGCCGCCACGTACGCCGCCGCGATTGGAACTGCCTGACATTACCATTAACAAATTCGAGCCCAATCGGGAAATTGAATCCGTGACATTTTTTCGCACGCCCATACCCACGCTGACAAGTGCAATAACCGCGCTGACACCGATTATTATCCCCAGCATTGTTAAAACTGTGCGCAGTTTATTTGCAACGAGACTTAAGCCCGCCATTTTCAAAAGTTCTGTGAATAGCATTTAAATAATATCAATCCTCTCGTCAGTGCTCGCAGTGATAATGTCTTTGGTGATTTTGCCGTCCTTGACTAAAATTTGTCTGTCAGCCGATTGTGCAACATCCGGCTCGTGCGTAACCAGAATAATCGTCGAGCCGCTCGCGTGCAAATCTCTGAAAATCTGCAAAATCTCAACAGTCGATTTGGTATCCAAATTTCCA
>CAJOIB010000076.1 GCA_905234705.1 uncultured Selenomonadaceae bacterium
ATTACGAATGGAAAATAAAATTTTTGTGACGCGTCCGGATATGCCGGATTTTGAAAGTTACTGTGAAATTCTGCGCGACATTTGGCAAACGCGGCAGCTTACGAATATGGGTTTTTATCACCAAAAATTTCAAGCGGCACTGCGCGAATCTTTAAATGTGCCGAATGTCGAACTTTTCACCAATGGACATATGGCGCTGGAACTTTCATTGCAGGCGTTTAATTTTCCGGCTGGCGCTGAAGTCATCACTACGCCATTTACATTTGCTTCGACAACTCACGCGATCGTCCGAAATGGTTTGACGCCGGTTTTCTGCGATATTAACGCTGAAAATTACACGATTGACGCGGCGCAAATTGAAAATCTTATCACTGAAAAAACCTGCGCGATTATGCCGGTTCACGTTTACGGGAATATTTGTGACGTTGACGAAATTTCGCGCATTGCTAAAAAATATCGGCTGAAAATCATTTACGACGCGGCTCATACATTCGGCGAAACTTACCGCGGCAAGAGCGTTGCGGAATTTGGCGACGTTTCCTGTTACAGTTTCCACGCCACGAAAACTTTTCATACGATTGAAGGCGGCTGCGCGTGTTTCAGCGATAAAAATTTGGGCGTCAAACTTTACCACTTGAAAAATTTTGGGATTCGGGACGCTGAGCACGTTGACGGTATCGGCGCAAATGCTAAGATGAATGAATTTTGCGCGGCGATGGGTCTTTGCAATTTGAAAAATGTTGACGCTGGGATTTTGAAACGTCGCGCAGTTTTCAATCAGTACGTAGAAAATTTGAGCGGCGCGGCTGATTTGAAATTAAATTTCGTGCAGGAAGGTTTGAGCGCGAATTATTCATATTTTCCGGTGCTGTTCAATGAAAAAATTCGTGATAAAATTTTTGCGGATTTGGCGAATGCTGGAATTATCGCGCGCAAATATTTTTATCCGCTGACGAATGAATTTGAGTGCTTTGAAGGCAGATTCGACGTAAGCAAAACTCCGGTCGCGCAGAAAATCAGCAGGCAGGTTTTAACTTTGCCGATATATGCGGATTTGCCGCTTGAAGTTGTCGATAAAATTTGCGGAATAATCTTAGGGAGGAGTGCATAAATGGTTAGCGACGAAACTATGATGTTTAAAATCGGCGTCGAGGAAAATCGCGCTGAGAAAGTTATCAAGACGGCGTATCAAGCTATGAGCGAGAAGGGCTATAATCCGGTTCACCAACTGGTTGGCTATCTTTTGAGCGGCGACCCCGCGTATATTACCAGCCACCTTGACGCGCGCAGTCAGATTCGCAAAGTCGAGCGTGATGAATTGCTTGAAGAGCTCGTTCGTACGTACCTTGAACATTTGAGGGCTAAAAATTGAGATACCTAAGTTTAGACATTGGCGATAAAACTATTGGCGTTGCGGCGAGCGATTTACTCGGCTTGACGGCGCAGGGAATTAAAACAATCCGGCGCGTTTCAAACAAAGAAGATTTGCGGCAACTTGGTGAAATTATCGCGCAGTACGAAATTACCGCGCTGATAATCGGCTATCCTAAAAATATGAATGGCACTGAGGGCGAGCGTTGTGAAATGGTGAAAAATTTTGCTGAGAAAATCGGCAAGGCTTATCCGGCGCTTGAGCAAATTTTTTGGGACGAACGACTGAGCACGGTTGCGGCGGAAAAATCTTTGATTGCGGCTGATGTCAGTCGCGCCAAACGTAAGAAAGTTATTGACAAGATGGCGGCGGTTTACATTCTGCAGGGCTATCTTGACAGTTTAAATTAGAAAGGGCGAATTTTTATGGCTAAGAAAAATACTACCGAAGAGCCGATTATCAATGAAACTCCGATTGACGACGAAGATTTTTTTGACGACTCGCCGGTTATCGTGGAAATGACGGACGAAGAAGGCAACGTTTATCATTACGCCGAGGAACTTGTGATACCGATTGGCGACGATAATTTTGCTATTCTGGTTGAAATTCGCGAACACGAGCACGGCGAAGATTGCGATTGCGGCGACGAATGCGATTGCGAAGCGGGCGATGTCGTCATTGCAAAAATTGTTATCGACGAAAACGGCGACGAAGAATACGTTGAACCGACGGACGAAGAATTTGACAAAGTTAACGAAGTTTATGAGCAGATAATGTACGAATCGGAAGAAGACGAATGAGCGCCGACGACAAAAAAACTTTGGCGCAGAAAATTTTATCGCCATTTATGGAACTGCGCGATATGTTTGCCGAAGTTTCGCCGAGATTTGTAATTTTTGTAACGGCGGGCGTGTTATTCTGCGTGCTGATAGTTGGCTTAGTTTTGATATTCGCAGATCCGACGGGCAAGCCGGAAAATGTTTCAATTCACTCTGACTTTGACGAAAATAAAGTTCACGTGAAAATTCGCGAAGGAATGACGACGGGCGAGATTGCGCAACAATTAGCGGATAAGGGCGTCATTACCAGCAGTTTGAAATTTAGATTTTTAGCGCGTGTTCGCGGCTACGACGGCAAGATGAAACCTGGCACATACACTTTTTCGGAAAATATGAGCGATGATGATGTTTTTGAAAAGTTAATGACGGGCGAAAAACATTTGGTGCGGTTTACGATACCAGAAGGTTTTGGCGTCAAGGAAATTGCGGAACGGCTTTACGATTTAGATTTGGTTGACAGGGAAGATTTTTTAAATGCGGCGGAGAATTTCGCGCCCTACAGTTATATGAAACGCCGCCCGAATGTTCGATATTCGGCTGAAGGTTTCTTATTTCCGGACACTTACGACATTGAGAGCGATTACAGCGTCGACGAAATTTTGAATACTTTGTCTGGCGAATTTGACAAGCGCTTGACGCCAGAAATGCGGGCGCGCGCCGAGAATATGGGCTTATCGGTTTATGATTTGGTAACTTTGGCGTCGCTGGTTGAGCGTGAAGTTCGTTATCCGGAAGACAGGGCGATTGTCGCGCAGGTTTTTTTGAAGCGGCTGAAAATGGATATGCCCTTGCAAACTGACGCCAGCCTTCAATATCTGCTTGACGAGCCGAAGGAAGACGTGACGATTGAAGACACGAAGATTGATTCGCCGTACAACACTTATCAGAATGCGGGTTTGCCGCCTGGTCCGATAGCCAATCCTGGCATTGAATCGATTGAAGCCGTGCTGAATCCTGCCGATACCGATTATTTGTATTTCGTGGCGGACAGGGACGGGCATAATCATTACGCGTACACTTACGACGAGCATTTAAATTTGGTGAATGAATATCGCTAAGGCGGTGAAGATTTTGGTAGAACTTTTAGCACCGGCGGGGAATTTTGAAAAGTTGCAGGCGGCGCTGATTTATGGCGCGGACGCGGTTTATATTGGCGGGAAAAATTTCAGCTTGCGGGCGTATGGCGATAATTTCACTGAGCAGGAAATTCTTCAAGCAGTCGAATTTACGCACCGGCTCAATAAAAAAATTTACGTGGCGGCGAATGTTTTTGCGCACAATGCGGATTTGGACGAAATCGCGCAGTACTTCAAATTTCTGGACGGCGCGGGCGTTGATGCGGTTTTAATTTCGGATTTGGGCGTATTCAGTTTGGCTAAGAGTTTGACGAAAAATCTTGAGTTGCATGTTTCGACGCAGGCGAATATAACGAATTGGCGGGCGGCAAATTTTTTTCACGAAATGGGCGCGAGCAGAATAGTTTTGGCGCGCGAATTGACGCTTGACGAAATTTCGGAGATTAAAAACAAGTGCGCGGCGGAACTTGAAATTTTTGTTCACGGCGCAATGTGCATATCGTATTCTGGGCGCTGTTACTTGTCGCATTATCTGACGGGGCGCGACGGCAATAAGGGCGAATGTACGCACTCCTGCCGCTGGAAATATGCTTTGATGGAAGAAAAGCGCCCCAATGAATTTTTTGCAGTGGAAGAAGATTCGCGCGGCGCTTACGTTATGAACTCAAAAGATTTGTGTTTGCTGCCATATCTTGATAAAATAATCGAGAGCGGCGTCAGCTCGTTGAAAATCGAAGGGCGAATGAAGAGCGTTAATTACGTAGCGGGCGTTGTGAAAGTTTATCGCGCGGCGATTGACAGCTATTTTCGCGGTGATTTTAAGATTCGAGCGGAGTGGCTTGACGAACTCGATAAAGTTGCTCATCGCCCGTACACCAGCGGATTTTTTATCAGCGACGGCAAACCTACCGAGATTTACGATACGTCGAAGCCGAAACGCGCCAGTGAATTTCTTGGTATTGTGCGGGAATTTGACGCGGAAAATATGACAGCGACGATTGAGCAGCGCGGCAAATTTGAACTTGGGCAGGAAGTAGAATTTTTTCAGCCGCATGGAAAAACTTTTTCGCAAAAAATATCGGCAATGTTCGACGCAGAGGGCAATGAAATTTTATCAGCGCCGCACGCTCAGCAAATCGTTAAAATTCCTATTAATGAACCAGTTGAAATTTTTTCATTAATGCGCACTAACCACTAATCACTTTTCACATATCACTTATCACTTATCACTAAACCAAGAGGTGTTCGCTATGACTGAACTTGAAAAACTTCGCGCAGGACTTGAATATGACTTCACCGCCCCCGAAGTTGACGCGCTGAAACTTAACGCCGTGAAACTTTGCCAAAAACTTGATGCTATCGATGTAACCGATTATGCGGCGAAAGAAAAAGTTATTCGCGAACTTTTTGGGAGCGCGGGCGAAAATCCGGTTGTGTTGCCGGTTTTTAACTGCGATAATGGCAAAAATATTCACGTTGGCGATAATTTTTTGGCGAATTACAACGTGACGATTTTGGATATTCGCGAAGTTTGGATGAAAGATATTGCCGATAATTCGCTGGTGGGCGGCATTCCCGCGAAACTGATTAAAATTCTGCCAAATGATGTGGGGGAGTGAATTTTTATGAGAGAGCTTTTTAAAAAAATTTTCGGCAGCAATTCAGACGAGGATACAGTTCCGGCGGTTGATGAAAAAAATGCTGTGCGAAAATCTGTCACGGTTCAAGGGCGCGTGCAGGGCGTAGGTTTTCGCTATTTCGTGCGGCAAGAGGCGCGGGCTTTGGGAATAAGCGGCTGGGTAATGAATTTGACTGACGGCTCTGTCACAATGGAAATTCAAGGCGCTCCCGAAGTTATTGACGAATTGATTGAACGCTTGAAGCGCGGCAACGGCTATTCTAAAGTTGTTCAGCTGAAAAGCAACGACATTGCCGTTGTCAAGGGGGAAAACAAATTTGGAATTAAATATTGACGGAATAAACACGAAACGAATTTTAGTCTTGCACGGACCGAATTTAAATTTGCTGGGAACGCGCGAGCCGGAAATTTACGGCAGTTTGACATTGGCAGCGATAAATGAAATTCTGCGCGAGCGTGCGAAAGAATTAGGCGCGGACGAAATAAATTTTCTGCAGTCGAATTTTGAAGGCGAATTAGTTGAAGCGATACAAAAGGCGCGCGGGCGGTACGATTTTATTTTGTTAAACGCGGCGGCACTGACGCATTACAGCATAGCGCTCCGTGACGCAATCGCGGCAATTCCCGTACCGGTGATAGAAATTCATTTGTCGAACGTGCACAAGCGCGAAGAATTTAGGCATCACTCAGTTATCGCGCCGGTTGTAATGGGGCAAATTTGCGGATTTGGCGTCGACAGCTACATTGCGGCGTTGGAAATTGCGATTAGAAAGTTGCAGCGTGAATCGAAATGAATTTTAATTTTTCTGCGCGAATTGATAATCTTTGTAAAAAAATCGACGCTGAAAATCTTGACGCGGTGATTGTCTACAAGGCGGCGAATGTTTATTATTTCAGCGGCTTTCGCGGCGACAGTTCGATTTTGCTAATCGGAAAAAATTTTCGCAAGTTCATAACCGACGGCAGGTATACCGAGCAGGCGAAACTTCAGACGAAAAATTTTGAGATTGTCGAACAGCGCGACGGGCTCTTTAAAAAATTGGCTGAAGAAATTAAAATTAGCGGCGCAAAAAATATCGGCTTTGAAGGTAGAGTTGTGACTTTTGACGAATATACTAGCTTGAAGGAAAAATTATCCGGCGTCGAATTGAAGTCCGTGGAAATTGATTCATTGCGGCAAATTAAAGACGCGGCGGAAATTTCCTGCATTCGTCGGGCGTGTGAAATTGCCGATAAAGCCTTTGCCGAAGTTTTGAACTTTATCAAACCGAATGTTACTGAGATTGAAGTTGCCGCTGAATTGGAAAATCTGATGCGGCGGTACGGTTCAGAAAAGCCCGCGTTCGATACAATTGTTGCGTCTGGGATTCGCGGGAGTTTGCCGCACGGTACGGCGACCGATAAAAAAATTTCGGCGGGCGAATTTGTCACAATGGATTTTGGCGCGATGTTCAATGGTTATTGCTCCGATATGACGCGGACAATTTGCGTTGGTAAGGCAAGCGACAGGCAGCGCGAAATTTACGCCGCTGTTTTGGACGCGCAACTTCACGGCTTGAAAATTATTAAATCCGGCGAAAGTTGCAAGGCGATTGATTCTGCCGTCCGTGAAAAATTATATCGCGCAGGACTCGACAAATATTTTACGCATTCGTTAGGGCACAGCTTAGGTTTGGAAATTCATGAAGAGCCGCGGCTCAGTCGCCTTTGCGATAAAAATTTGGCGGCGAATATGATTGTGACTGACGAGCCAGGCGTTTACATTGAAAAATTCGGCGGGCTTAGGGTTGAAGATACCGTTCTGGTTAAAAACGGCGCGGCGGAAACTTTGACTAATAGCCCCAAAAATTTGATAGAAATTTAAATAATAATTTTAAGCGTTTACATTGAAAAATTCAGCGGGCTTAGGGTTGAAGATACCGTTCTGGTTAAAAACGGCGCGGCGGAAACTTTGACGAATAGCCCCAAAAATTTGATAGAAATTTAAATTTGGAGGAATGTTTTTGTGATTTCAAGTACAGATTTTAGGACGGGCTTAACGATTGAACTTGACGGCGGCGCGTGGCAGGTCGTTGAATTTCAGCATGTGAAACCTGGTAAAGGCGCGGCGTTTGTCCGCACGAAAATTAAAAACGTTGAAACTGGCGCAGTTGTCGAGCGCACTTTTAACCCCAATGAAAAAATGCCGCCCGCGCGCCTTGATACCCGCAGAATGGAATATCTTTACGAAACCGACGGCAATTATACCTTGATGGATACCGAAACCTACGAGCAGATGGAACTCACCAAAGAGCAACTTGGATCTGCGCTGAATTATCTCAAAGAAAATATGGAAGTCAATCTGCAGACTTTTAAAAACCGCATTATCGGCGTAAGTCTGCCAAATTCCGTTGAGCTGAAAGTTACCGAGTGCGAGCCCGCCGTGAAAGGCAACACCGCTACCGGCGCAACGAAAAATGCTACGCTTGAAACCGGTTATGTCGTCAGAGTGCCGCTGTTCATTAATGAGGGCGATATTTTGAGAATCGACACCCGCACCGGCAATTATATCGAACGTGCCTAATTTGGAGGGAGCTGAATTTTTATGGCTACATTTAACATTCGCGGCAAAAACGTTGAAGTTACACAGAATCTGCGCGATTACGTTGAAAAGCGCGTAGGCAAAATTACCCGCTACTTTGAAAATATCCAGGAAGTTTCCGTACTTTTGGCGGTCGAGAAAGGCAGACACATTGTCGAAGTTACGGCTGAAATTCCGCGCAGTGGCTTAGTCCTTCGCGGTCAAGAGTCAACGGCTGATATGTATTCGTCGATTGATTTGGTTGTCGAAAAGTTAGAGCGTCAAATTCGCAAGCAGAAAACTAAACTTGAGCGTCGTTTCCGCGGCGGCGGCTTTAAATCTGAACTTTTCGCTGAAGAACAAAAAATTCGCAACGAACAGCAACAGCACGAAGAAGAAGCTGAAGAATATCCGGTTGTGAAAACCAAGCGCTTTGTCGTTAAGCCAATGGACGTGCAGGAAGCGATTATGCAGATGAATTTGCTCAATCACAATTTCTTTGTATTCCGCGACGCGCAAACTGAAAATTTCTGCGTAGTTTACAGACTTACTCGAATCCGATAATTAAGGGGTTAGGGGCTAGGATTTAGCGAATAGGGAATAATGGCTGAACACTAAAAAAGCGGTTGAATCTCCAAATTGGGGAAACAACCGCCTTTTTAATTTGCGTTAAAAAATATTATAAATCGTCTTCGTCACCGGCAGGAGTGTTGAGTTCTTCGTAAGTTGTAGGAATGACGCCTTCTTTGCCCGCCTCAACGGCTTTGTCCATAAGCGTCTTAATGTCAGCCGAACCATCGTCAACCATTTGTTCCTGCGCCATGGCAATAAGCATCGGGAAATTCACGCCCGCAACGATACCGTATTTTTCATCAGCAATGGCAAGAGTGCTAGCCGCATTATACGGAGTGCCGCCGCGCAAATCATTTAAAAACAAAACGCGATCCGGATTGCCAAGGCTCTCAATAGCCGCTTTGTACTTTTCGATAACATTTTCCGGACCTTCGCCGCGTTTCAAAGTTACTGCGCGAATACCATTTTTAACAGTATCTTCGCCCAAAATCATTTCACAGGATTCGAGAATGCCGTTAGCAAATTCGCCGTGAGTTCCAACAATTATTCCAAACATCCAAAAATCGCTCCTTCCAAAATCAAAATCAAAAATTACTACATTCATAATAACACAAACAAGTCGATTGTCAACGAAAATTTTTTACTTGAGTTCGCCTTCAGCCTTCTTGATAGTCTTAACGGTTTCCTTCATAACGCCACGAATCGCGCCCTTAACTTTCGCTTCGGCGGCAAATTTCGCGTCCTTAGCCGCGTCAACCGCGTCGTCAACTTTTTCAGCAACGGATTCCTTAACATCGTCCTTGACTTCAGCGAGCGTCTTTTTAGCGTTTTTCAAATCGCCAGCCGCGGCGGTAACTCTGTCCTTAGCGTCGTCAACTTTCTCAGCAACGGTTTCTTTGGCGTCTTCGACCTTTTCAGCAACAGCCTCTTTGGCGTCGGCAGCTTTTTCAGCAACTGCGTCTTTGACTTCAGCGGCTTTTTCCTTAGCGCTGTCAACTTTTTCAGCAACCGCGTCTTTAACATTGCTAGCAAGATTTTTCACAGATTCAAACATACCCATCAAGCCTCCAGGTTTTTTATCTTCAAGTTTAAATTCAATTATCCGGCGAATTTCAGCTTCAGCCGCCTCAAACATTTTGGGCAAACCGTCGGGATTTTTACCGCCAGCTTGCGCCATATCCGGACGACCGCCGCCGCCGCCACCAATCAGCTTGGAAATTTCCTTAACAATTTTGCCCGCGTGAATACCGGCTTTGACAGCTTTTTTATCAGCCTTGACAACCAGATTAACCTTGCCGTCATTAACCGCCGCCAAAACTATTACGCCGCCGCCGTCAAGCTTGTCAATGAGAAAGTCGGCAATATCGCGCAGTTCGTCCATATCCTTAGCCTTAGCCATACCGCCCAGGCATTTCAAATCGCCAATTTCTTTCGCGGCTAATAAAAGTTTCTGAGCCTCGGCGCGTTCTTGCATTGCGTGAACTTCGTCAAGCTGTTTCTTCATCGATTTATCTTCAGCGATAATTTTTTCAATCTGCGCCGGTAAATCTTCTGCGCGAACTTTTAACAATGTCGATACCGAATTTAAAATTTCAGTTTGTTTATTGGCGTCTTTAATCGCCGCGCGACCGGTTATCGCTTCAATTCGCCGAACTCCCGCCGCAACGCCACTTTCGCTGACAATTTTAAATCTGCCAATCTGCCCAACGTTTTTGACGTGAGAGCCGCCGCAAAGTTCACAGCTGAAACCAGGAACTGTAACCACGCGCACAACATCGCCGTATTTTTCGCCGAAAAGCGCCATTGCGCCCAATTTTTTCGCGTCGTCAATTCCCATTTGCTGAATATCAACGTCCGCCGCCTTTAAAATTTCTTCATTAACAAGTTCCTCGACAGCCGCGATTTGTTGAGCAGTCACCGGCTCGAAATTGGAAAAGTCAAAGCGCAAACGCTCCGGCGTAACCAATGAGCCTGCTTGATGAACTTGCTCGCCGACAACTTTTCTAAGCGCCGCCTGCAATAAATGCGTCGCCGTGTGATTTCGCGCAGAAGAAAGTTTTTTGTCGCGGTCAATCTGAATCTTGACAACTTCGCCAACTTTCAGCTGCCCTTCCTCAACGTAAGCCTCATGGTAAACCGTGCCGTCCAAAAGTTTCTTAGCATTGTCAACGCGAATCTTGCCCAGCTCGCCGATAAATTCACCAACATCACCGACTTGCCCGCCGCCTTCCGCGTAAAATGGCGTGCTCTCCAAAATTATTCCAACTTCGTCGCCGTCGTGAATTTCGTCAACCAATTTGCCGTCCTTCCACATAGCAACAACTTTTGACTCGGTCGTGGTTTCATCGACTTCCAAATCTTTGACGTTAACCGAAGACAAATCCGGAATAGCCGCCCACTCATTAGCCGCGCGCGCCGCACGAGCTCGTTGACGCTGATTTTCCATTGCCTTGTCAAATCCAACTTTATCGGGCGTCAAAGAATTTTCCTGCAAAATCTCATCAGTCAATTCAAACGGGAAGCCGTAAGTGTCATAAAGCTTGAAAATAAATTCGCCGCCAAGTTCAGTCTTGCCGGATTTTTTAACAGCATCGATTTCACGCGTCAAAAGTTCCATGCCCTGCGCGAGGGTCGCCGCGAATCTGTCTTCCTCAATGCGAATAACTTTTTTAATATAGCTGATTTTCGCGCCGAGTTCCTCAAAATCCGCAACGCCCGCGTAAATTTTATTGACAGCATCAACCGCGCCTTCCAAAAACGCGTCCTTAATTCCAAGCATGCGCCCGTGACGAATCGCTCTGCGCAAAATTCGACGCAAAACATAGCCGCGCCCTTCATTCGACGGCAAAATCCCGTCCATAATCATAATCGACATAGAGCGCGCGTGGTCGGCGATAACTTTGAACGAAATATCCTTTTTCGCGTCAACGCCGTACTTAACGCCGCTGCATTTTTCGACGTACTCAATTATCGGGAAAAGTAAATCGGTTTCAAAATTGGAAGGCTTATTTTGCAGGACAGACGCCAGCCGCTCTAAGCCGCAGCCGGTATCGATATTTTTATGTTCGAGCGGCTCATATTTGCCGTCCTCAGTTTTGTTGTATTGCGTGAAAACCAAATTCCAAATTTCCAAATATCTGTCGCAGTCACAGCCAGGCGCGCAGGTTTCTTTGCCGCAACCGCGCTCTTCGCCCAAGTCAATGTAAATTTCCGAATCCGGTCCGCAAGGTCCGCCCGTGCCAATTTCCCAAAAATTATCTTCCATGCGTACGATATGTTTTGGATTTAAACCGGACTGCTTGAGCCAAATTTTTTCAGCCTCATCGTCTTTCGGATAAATCGAAACCCAAAGTTTATCTTTCGGCAAACCGCAAACTTCAGTCAGAAATTCCCACGCCCACGGAATTGCCTCCGCTTTGAAATAATCGCCGAATGAAAAATTTCCGAGCATTTCAAAGTAAGTGTGATGTCGCGCAGTACGCCCAACATTTTCAATATCGCCGGTACGAACGCAACGCTGAGACGTTACAACACGGCGGCACGGCGGCGTAACTTTGCCGGTAAAATACGCTTTGAACGGCGCCATGCCCGCGCCAATCATTAAAAGCGTCGGATCGTCTTTCGGTATAAGTGACGCGCTCGGTAAATGCAAATGCCCTTTCTTTTCCTCAAAAAATTTCACATACGCCTCGCGCAGTTCATTTCCCGTCATATATTTCAAGTTATCAAACCTCCATCAAATGCACTCAAAAATTTTAATCGCGCCGTACAAAATATAATCGCTCGCCTCGACTGGGTCGCCGTCCATAATCAGCGATTCAACTTTCCCAAGATTTTCGTCCGCAATTTTTACGCGACCAGCTTGACGTTCAGCTTGCACTCTATTCAAAAGTCTTTTGCGCGAACTTTTGCTGTCTTTGAAAACAAATTTATTGTAAAAAATATTCATCGACCGCTCCGATTTATTTTCGTCGCAGTTGAAAAAAATGTATACTTGCACTGTCCTCACCTTCTCAAAAATAATTTAACACGCGCGCAGTATAGCATTTTTCTCTGTACATTGCAAACGCGGCTTGACGGATAAAAATATGATAAAAATCTGAAAGACGGCTTGAAAAAAACTTTTACCTATGCTATTATTTTTGCACGAAAACGCAATGACAGGGGAAGCTCGATAAAATTTTTTTGGAATTGTAAATTTATATTTTTTAACTTCTCCGGTGCGTTGATAATTATTTTACAATGTCAGGAGGAGATTATTTTGAAAAAAACGGTGCTCTCAGCACTGACGGCGGCATTTGTTTTGGGCTTAGCGACGCCGCAAGTTTCGGCAGCGCCGGTTGAGGAAGACGCTGAACCAGTGAATGTTGAAGTGGAAGAAGTTGAAGTTACAAGCCCCGTAATTGTGACGCGTACAGATCCGCGATTCGACGAGGAACTGCGGGATTTGCGCGCACGTGTTGCATTGCTTGAGCGCGAAAGTGAT
>CAJOIB010000077.1 GCA_905234705.1 uncultured Selenomonadaceae bacterium
AACTGCCGCCGAATTTTTTTACAACGAGAGCCAATTCAACTGCCTCCTTGTCAATGAAACTTTCGCCATTTTAGCAAAATCTTCAATGTTAGTCAAAAACTTTGAAATGTATTCATTCTGCCGCCAAATTTGAATTGTAATAGCGCGGATTGTTAGAGACTTCCTCACCAATCCAATCCGGCAATTCGACAAATTCATCAGCCGCGCGCATTTCGACTTCCGCCAAAATCAAGCCGCTGTGCCGCCCTTCAAAAATATCAATTTCCCAAATATGCCCGCCAAATTCAACTTTGTAACGCGTCTTCTCTAAAGTATTTTTCGCGCAGAGTTGCAAAATTTTTTCCGCATCGGCAATCGGTATCTCATACTCAAATTCATTTCGCACAATGCCATCATTCGCCGTTTTAATCGTAAGAAAGCCGCGGTTATTTTTAATGCGGATTCTGACGGTACAATTTATTTCGGTTGACAGGTAACCTTGGGAAATTTTTTCGCCGTTCGACAAATTCAGCGCGGCGATTTTTTTTGCGTCGCATAAAAATTTCCGCTCAATTTCCAGTGCCATATTAAACACAACCTTTCTTGTAATTTTCGCGCCAATATCATAGAATTTCGCAAAGGAGGATTTTTAATGAAATACACGGGGCAAATTTACCGCCCGCCGTTTGAAGTTTACAGCTATCTTTTGCCGGTCACGGAAGGCTGCAGCTACAATAAATGCCGATTTTGCAGTTTGTACAGGGGAATAAACTTTCGGCTGTTAACGCTTGAGGAAATTTCGGCGCGGCTGTCGAAGCTGGGGGAAAATTCGCGCGGCATTGAGCGAGTATATTTAGTTGGCGCAGACCCATTAACTTTGTCGATAAATTTATTGGAACAGATTATAGCCTTGGTGAAAAATTTTCTGCCGGAAGTCAAAGTAATTTCGATGAACGCCACGGTAAAAAATATCAAATCTAAGGGCGAAAGGAATTTGCGGCGGCTTAAGGATTTGGGCGTCAATGATTTGTACGTCGAAATTGAATGCGGGCTTGACGACGTGCTGAAAAATTTCAAGAAGGGCAATACGGTTACGGCGGCGCGTGAACAATGTTTGCGGCTGAAATTCCATGGCATTAGTTATACTGCGCTGATAAAATTGGGAATGGCGGGCGCTGGACGCGGCGGCGAATGTGCGCTTGCGACGGCTGAACTTTTAAATGAAATTGCTCCGGATAAAATTTTTGTTGACGTGCTGACGAATTTTCCGGACGCGAAACTTTTTGAGGATATTAAGACTGAGAAATTTATTCCTGCACGAGCGAAAGAAATGCTGATTGAGGAAAAATTTTTGCTTGAGAATCTGAATTTGCCGGAAAGTTATTTTTGGGCGAATAATGGCGCGGCGTTGATTGGGTATTTGGGCGAAAGTAAATTTGCGATGCTTGAGAAACTTCAGCGCGTGATTGACGCCTGGTAAAAAATTCTTGATAAAAATTAGCAACGCTGATAAAATTGTCGCCAAGAATAATTTGAAACGGGGTAAAAGGCGTGGCATATGAGGCACTTTATACGCGGGGGCGTCCGAAAAATTTTGCTCAATTAGTCGGGCAGGAGCACATTTCAAATGCATTGACGCGCGCTGTTATAAGCAACCGACTTTCACACGCTTACCTGCTGGTTGGGACGCGCGGCACGGGCAAAACTTCGACTGCGCGACTTTTGGCTAAGGCTATGAATTGCGAAAAAGTTTTAGCCGGTCAAGTTTCCGCGGCAAAAGATATTCCCTGCAATGAATGCGCCTCTTGCAAATCAATCGATTCATCGCCGGATAATGTCGAGTTCGACGCGGCGTCAAATCGTTCAGTTGACGACGTAGCGCGGCTTTTATCAACGGCGTATATGTCGCCTTTAAAATCGCGCGTAAAAACTTTCATAATCGACGAAATTCATATGCTGTCAAATGAAGCGATAAATTCAATTTTGAAATTAATCGAAGAGCCGCCGCCGAATGTAGCATTTTTTTTGGCGACGACCGAAATTAACAAAGTGCCAATGACAATCCGCTCGCGTTGTCAAGTTTTAAATTTCCGCTTGATACCGCAAGAAACAATTTCGCCGTATTTAATAAAAATGGCAACGACGCTGAATATTGAATTGGAAAATGACGCGGCGAAAAAAATTGCGCGGCTGGCTGAAGGTTCGATGCGCGACGCCTTGACGTACCTTGACCAATGTTATGCTATGGCTGACAAAAAAATTACTCTGGCTGATGTCAATGAAACGCTCGGCTTAGTTTCAGACGCTGACCTTGACGAAATTATTTCCGCCGTTCAATCGCACAGTCGCGCAGAAGTCGGGCGGGCGATTAATCATGCGTTTCGTTCGGGCTTATCGTCAATTTCTATCGCCGAAGCTTTAATCACGCGGCTTAGAGATATTGAATTTGAAAATTTGCGCGGGGACATTTCGGATTTAGATAATTTTGTTGACGCCGTGCGAAAAGCGATATTGGAAATGCAAGGTTCGGGCGTGCCGGATATAATTTTGGAAATGACGCTAATGAAAATTGCCGCGCCAAAAATAATCTCGGCAGTAGTCGCTCAACCAATCGCACAGCCTAAACCAGCGCCGCCGCCAAAAATTGAAGTTCCTAAAACTGAAACAGTCGAGCCGCCGGTTGAAAAAGCTGAAACAAAAACTGAACCGGCTAAAATTTTCACCGGCAATTTTGACGCTGATAAAAATATTTTTTATGATATTGTTAAAAATAGCAATCAGCTTACAGTTCCATTGCAGTCCGCAATTAACAGTTCGGTTGTTACTGAAATTTCCAACGGTTTGATAAAATTAGCTTTTACAAAGTCTAGTCAAGCAAAGGCTTTTAATGGAAATGATAAAACTAAGCTTGAAAATATACTCACGCAGAAATTAGGGCAATCCGTGACAATCGAAACCATTGTTAATACCTATTTACCCAATCCGAATCTTGACCGAATAAATACACAGCACCGAGCCTTTGTAGATAAAGCTATGAAAACTTTTGGTGCTGACGATTTTAAATAAAATTTTTATAGCAAGGAGTAATTTGAAATGGCACAAAATGCTGGATTTAATCTTGGCGAAATTATGAAGCAGGCGCAAATGTTACAGCAGAGTTTTGAGGCGAATAAGCAGAAACTCAAGCAGGAAACGGCGACGGCGTCGGTAGGCGGCGGGATGGTTAAAGCTACCGTTGACGGCGAAAAGCAAGTTAAGGAAATTAAAATTGCGAAAGAACTTGTTGATGAAGGCGATGTTTCGGCGATTGAAGATTTAGTTGTGAGCGCGGTCAATCAAGCTAATGCTGAGATGGACAAGAAAATCAATGCGAATATGGCGGCGTTTGCCGGAAATGCGCTTGGTGGACTTGGCGGTGCTAATGGTTTGGGCGATATGGCTAATATGCTCGGTAATTTGCTCGGCGGCGGTGCTAAAAAATAAAACGTTAATCAACTTTCTTTTGGCGCAAAAGAAAGTTGCAAAGAAAACAGCCGCGCTTTAATTCGCATCACGCTCATTAGCGCGCGGCGGGTTCGGCGGTCATCCTTGACCGCTTTTTTTGTTATTTTGGAGAATGATATGGAAATTAATATCGCCATTTGCGACAACAACCGCAACGCTTGCAATGACATCTTGCAACTTATTCACAAACAAAAACCCAGCGCCAAAATTTTTACTTTCGCGTCCAAAGATACCCTGCTGGACGCCAAGGAAGATTTTGATATGTTTTTTCTCGACATCAAAGGCGTTGGCGGTATCGAAATTGCTAAAATCCTGCGCGAACGTCCCAATTCCGCGAAAAGTATTCTGATTTTTATCACCGGCTACAGCGAATTTATGTCCGAGGCTTTCGACGTTAACGCTTTTCATTATCTGCTCAAGCCCATTGACGCTAAAAAATTTGCTCAAATCCTGGACAAAGCTTGGGCTGAAATTGAAAATGCTGAAACTCAAGCTGAAAAATATTTGCTGCTAAAAGTCGATGGCGTTACCAAAAAATTTTTCCTGCGCGATATTTTTTTCATTGAGAGCGCCAATAAAAAAGTTATATTGCACACGATGACCGGCAATTATTCAGCTGCCGCCAAAATGGACGCGCTCGAAATTGCTCTTGCTGATTATTTTTATCGCTGTCATCGCTGTTACCTTGTCAATCTCGAAAAAATTTCCGCCTATACCAATGACACCATTCAGCTGACCAATGGCGAAAATATTTTAATCGCTGGCAAAAAATATCCTGCATTCGTGAAAAATTATCTGCGGTACGCGAAAAGCGGCGGCGTTGTCAATGTTTGAAGAATTATATTTGCTCGACGCGGCGGTACATTTGATTTGCGGGTTAGTTGCATTTTTATACACCGAAAAATTTTTAGCTGGAACATTCGACGACAGAAAACGCGCGATGCTGATTTGGGCGGCGATTTACGCGGCGGTTCAAATGCTGGTATCGGAAATGACAACGCAACTTTCGCCGCACGACCGATTTATCAACGTCCTGCCGTATTTTTTGCTGATAATTTTTTTGCAAGGAAAATTTTTCGCGCAGGACAAACCGCGTCAAATATTTGTGGCGGCAAGTTTTGTAGCGGGCTGGGAAATTTTGAGATTCATAGCAAGTCCGCTGTCGCATGCAATTTTCAGCGTCTGGAGTCCAATTTGGGCGTGGGCTTTAAACGGCGCTGTCGAAATGAATTTAGCGCCAACTGACAAAATAATTTTCGCAATGGAAATAGTAAACCGCGCGGCAATTTTTTTAGTGATAGGAATTTGCCGAGCGGTACAAATCGGAATTTTAATATTTTACCTGCGAATGATAAGCAAAAGTTTCCGGCGCGATTGCAAATTGAAATTTCAAGACAGCTTATTTTTAATCTTGCCCTGCGCGACGATCTTGCTAATCGATTTGACATTGCGGCTAATGGCGTTTTCAGTCGACAATAGCGCATTTATGCTGATTTATGAGCGCGTACCGGCGACGATTTTGCTATTGCCGATTGTCAGCCTGCTGCTTTTGGGAATAATCATTTCGTCGGTTATGCTGTTTCAAAATTTAATCCAGTACAAGGACGAAGAGCAGAAACGTTTGCTGTTGGAAAATCGGGTTGTCGAAGTTCACCGGCAAGTTCAAGAGCTGTCCGATATTTACACTGATATTCGCGGGCTCAAACACGATTTGCGAAACCACATTGAAAATATCGCGGCTTACATTCGCGGCAATGCTGAATTGGAAAATTACCTGCGCCAAATGACGGCGACAGTTGAGCGCTTAGATTTTACTGACAAAACCGGCAACGCCATTACCGATATTATTTTGCATCAAATTCGCCAGCGCGCCAGGAAAAATCAAATTAACTTTCGCGCAGATTTTCATTGCGTCGAGCGCTTTGACATTTACGATATTAGCGTGATTCTGAATAACGCTCTGACAAATGCGCTGGAAAATTCAACCGGTGAAATTCAGATTCGCTCGTACGAACGCGGCGGCTTATACTTCATCGAAGTTGAAAATACTTTTGACGGCGCTTTGAATTGGAATGGCGATATTCCGGCGACGACCAAGCTTGATAAAAAATTGCACGGCATCGGCTTGACGAACATTCGACGTTGCGCGCAAAAATATTTGGGCGATATTGACATTGACGTTTCAAAAAATATTTTCCGGCTGACTGTTATGCTTTATCGGAAAAGTATCGCGTGATTTGGGTGTCCATTTTTCAGTCGAAATGAATGGAGCAATGCGGTCGTATACATTTTGCAAACTTACTTTCTCTAGCGAATGATACATTGCAAGTTTTGCATCATTCAAATAATCATCCAAAGCGGAATGAATATGCGCGCCGACCGGACAAACCGCCAGCGGGCTGTCTTGGAAACGAAATAATTGTTCGGACGTTGCATCAATCGCCTTCAAAATATCAAATAAAGTAATATCTCCCAAAGGTTTAATGACCTCCGCGCCGCCATTACCTTGTTTGACTGAAATGAAACCGGCATTTTGCAGTTGGCTCAGGATACGGCGAATAACCACTGGATTAGTACCAACATTTTGAGATAAAAACGGCGAAGTTACCCTTTGAAATTACGAAAAATGAAAAATGCACAGTATTGAATGAACGGCAATGGTAAATCTGGACGTAATCTGCATAATAAAGTCCTTCCTTAAATAGATGTTGACAAAAAAATTACATCATAAAAAATTTGGGGATGATAATCAATGAAAGCGGCGTATTATGAAGCGCAGGGTGCGGCTAAGGACGTTTTGAAAATTGGCGAAATTGAAAAACCGATGCCCAAATTCGGTGAAGTTAGGGTACAGCTGAAAGTTTCTGGAATAAATCCGAGCGACATAAAAAATCGTTCTGGCTTTTTAGGACCAATGTCTTACTCGCGGGTAATACAGCATCAAGACGGCGCTGGAATTATTGATAGCGTTGGTGAAGGCGTTCCGAAAAGCAGAATCGGCGAACGTGTTTGGATTTACGAAGCGCAGGCAGCGGGAAGATCTGACGGTGCAGCCGCTGAATACGTTGTGATACCAGCTGACCACGCAATGAAACTTCCGGACAATGTTTCTTTTGAAATTGGCACGTGTCTTGGGATACCGGCTTTGACGGCGCACAGAATTTTGTTTTCAGACGGCGCATTAACCGGCAAGAGAGTTTTAGTACACGGCGGCGCGGGTGTTGTCGGTGAAGCGGCGATTTTGTTGGCAAAATGGGCAGGTGCATGGGTTGCTACAACAATTCGCAAAGAATCTGACAGAGACGACGTTAAACAAAAAGGTGCGGATTTGATTATCAATATGAAAACTGAAGACGTCCCGAAAAAAAATTAAGGAAGCGACCGACGGCAAAGGTGTTGACAGAATCGTCGAAGTAGATTTGCTTTCAAATTACGAAATAGATTTTGAATCGCTGGCGCAGGGCGGGGTAATTGTACTTAGGCTTTGAAAAAATTTGATGATACATTGAGCCTTCCGATTTTTCGTGCTATGAAAGGCGGTTGCGTG
The DNA here is from genome assembly GCA_905234705.1 of uncultured Selenomonadaceae bacterium. Classification (GTDB taxonomy): domain Bacteria; phylum Bacillota; class Negativicutes; order Selenomonadales; family Selenomonadaceae; genus Quinella. The sequence goes on from CAJOIB010000077.1 coordinate 7,031, forward strand.
TTCATATTCGTATTTATCTACAATGTGCCGGAAGAATTTAAACGTCCGGCGATTCGCGATATTACCGAATGCTTGAAAAACGGCAAATACAATCCGACCATTGGTCAAGCCCTGCCTTTGGAACAAATTGCTGAAGCTCATGATATTTTAGACAAAAGAATCGTCAAGGGCAATATTATTCTCACGATTATTTAAATCGCCAATTAAAATCATCAACGTAAAAGTGCCGCGTGAATTTTCCTTAGTGAAATGGAGCGCGGCGAATTTTTTTCCAGCGCGTGTGAAATTTCCAGCTGTATGAATTTTATTTCCGCGCCGGTTACCGGCTGCCCGATTAAATTTCCGTCCGCGTCGATTAAAATTGTGGTTGGCACTGCGCGAATTTTTGTTAATATTGGCAAGAAATCATCATTCGCTAAAATCTGCGGGATTGAAGGCGAATTTTTTATTGCAATTTTTTCAGCGTCGGCAAATTTTTTATCACCGACCAAGCCGATGATTTGAACATTGGGCGGCAAATTCAGCGCGTCAAGTTTTTTCAGCAAATCGGCGCATTGATTATTTTTCGTGTCCCAAATGCACAGCACGGTTATTTTCCCAATAAAAATCTTCTCGGTTAAAATCTCGCCCGCAAAGTTTTTCGCGCAGAACGCGGGGAATTTTTTATCAGCCTGCTCAAGCGTCAATTCATTTATCAAAAAACTGTCGACGATTAACAGCGCAACTATCACGGCGAACGGGAAAAATATTTTGTTCGGCAAGGTGAATCACTTCCTCAACAGGATTATAATTCATTGCGTCGAATTTTAAAATTTATTTAGCGGGAAAATTGTAGAAAGACAGGGTGTTAACCAGATGAATGAAGTTTTCATGCGGAGCGAAGAGTCCGATTCTAAATTGCCGATTTTGGAAAATATTACCGGCAAAATGCCTGGCGGATTTTTTATTTACCGCGCCGACGACAAAGAAGAATTATTATACGCATTTTGCTTGATATTTTTGGTTGTGATACGCTCGATGAATTTAAAGAGCTGACGGGCTACACTTTTCATGGGATTGTGCACCCAGACGATTTGGCGAAAGTGCAAGAGTCAATCGCCGACCAAATCGCCACGCACGATAAAAATATTGATTATGTTGAATATCGGATTCGGCGCAAGGACGGCAGTATTCGCTGGGTCGATGATTTTGGGCGGTTTGCCAAAACTAAAAATTTCGGCAATGTCTATTACGTTTTTATTCGCGATATTACTGAAATGCATTTAGAGCGGGAAGAAAATTTGCGGCGCGAAAAAGTTATTGCCGGTTTGAGCATAGGTTTTTCGTCGATTTATCTGCTGAATTTGGATACCGGCTCAATGCGTCCGTACCGCTTGAAAAATGAAAATTTCCGCACAATCACGGCTGAATTGGGCTTGACTGACACCGAAAAAATTAGCTGGCGCGATATTATTCCGGCTTATGCTGAGCGATTTGTTTTGCCGGAAGACAAGGAACTTTATTTGAAAGAAACCGGCGTTGACAGGGTGCGCGAGCGTTTGAAAAATGAGCCGAGTTACACAATAACTTTTCGCGGGCGCGGTGAAGACGATAAAATTTTGTATACCGAAATGTTTTTAGCGCGCGTCGAGGAAGAAAATTTTACGCGCCACGTGGTTATGGGCTATCGCGATGTTACCGAGCATTTCACGCAAGTTCGTCGCGAATTAGCCGCCAAGATGAATATGGAAATGGAACTTGAACGCGAAAAGCGCGCCAACGAAATTAAGGCGTCGTTTCTGTTTAATATTTCCCATGACATTCGCACGCCGATGAATGCGATTATGGGCTTTACTGAACTTGCAAAGCACCATTTGAAAGAGCCCGACCGCTTGAATCTTTATCTGAGAAAAGTTGACGAGGCGAATCACCATTTGATAGCGCTGATTGATGATTTGCTTGAAATGAGCCGGATTGATTACGGGCGCATTGAAATAAAATCTGAGCCGTGCGATTTGAAAGAGCAGCTTGATATTGTACTGAATATGTTCCGTCCGATGGCGTATGAGAAACAGCTTAAACTTGAGGAAGATTTAGATTTGCCGGACGGCGAAGTTTATGTAGACGCGCTGAGATTTCGGCGGATTATGGGCAATTTGGTTAGCAATGCGGTTAAATTCACGCCGCCGCAAGGTACGATTAAAATATCTGCGCGACGCAAGCAAACTTCGGATTCTGGTTATGCGCGCTATCAATTTTCCGTGACTGATACCGGCGTTGGCATGACCGAAGAATTTATGAAGAAAATGTATGACGCTTTCGAGCGCGAGCACACTTCGACGCGCACGGGTTATATCGGCACGGGGCTTGGTCTTTCGATTACCAAAAAACTTTTGAATGTAATGGGCGGCTCAATTTCCGTTAAAAGCCAAAAAGACGTTGGCTCAACTTTCACGGTAGATTTGCCGCTGAAATTGGTTGATCACGTGCAGAAAAGTGGCACGGCGATTGAGCCGGAAATGCCTAAACATTTGGGCGAGAGCAGAATTTTACTTGTTGAAGATATTGAAGTTAATCGAATGTTAGCCGAGGCGATTTTGACTGAAGCGGGTTTTTTGGTTGAATCAGTGCCGGACGGTTCGGACGCGGTTGAAATTATTAAAAGCCGCCCGATGTGGTATTACGATTTGATTTTAATGGATATTCAAATGCCGGTGATGAATGGCTACGAGGCGACGCGCTCAATTCGTGCGTTGGGGCGCGAAGATACCAATACTTTGCCGATAATCGCCCTGTCAGCAAACGCCCGCGAGGAAGATAAGCGTATGAGCATGGAAAGCGGTATGAATTCGCACGTTGCTAAGCCGTTTGACATTGCGCATTTAATTTCGACTATTGAAGAATATATTTCTGAAAACCGCCGCTGATTTTCGTGTTTAGGATTGGATTTTATTTTTGGGGGATGACCTATGACTACGCGAAAAAATGCATTCACGTCGATCGAAATTGGAGTTGTGGCCAATCCAACGCGGATTCGAACATTAAGTAAAAAGAGTTTAACTTCGCTATTGAATATTAGCGGAGAGGATATCGTTTTAAAAAATGTCAATGGACTAAAGAAAGTTAGCAATTATAATTTAGATGTGATTAACACTACGTCTGGAGTTTTCCGGCAGGACGTGGTACAGGGCTTAAACAATTTTCTTTGTTCGGTGATTTGTGTGACGCCGCGCAGAATATAATAGAGGTTTACGAAAACGGCGGCGACAGTAAAGATCTTATCAAAAATATAAGAGAAGGTACGCAGGCTTTACTCAGATCCGGCAACGATATTGCGAACATCACGAATAACGATAAGCTAAAATCTTTTGGATTTGGGCTTGGCGCAGCAGTTCTTGGTTACGTCGCGGCGTACATGGCAGCAACAGATGTTGACGGAATGACCGACGACGACAGAGACGAACTTGTAAAAAGCGTCATAACTTTAGCAGGTGAATTTGTTAAATTCATCGCTCCTTCGTTGACAATAAAAGTCGATTTAATCTCTGCGGCATTAATTGCTGTATACATGGGCTCAGTTCAGTGGGATAAAAGTTTGGAACAATATGGCTCAGACGGCTTTATCACACTGACTGATTTGGTTTATGCAAGAATTGATTCTATAACGGTTGGAATGTATGAGTTCAATCATAAAATTTCTTACGGTCTGGATGATTCTTTTTTCAATATGTTGGGAGTTACCAATACCAACGCTCAGTATGACAATATGAATTACGCTGAAAAAGCTAACGAAAAATTGAAGTCCCTCACGGACAAGACCAGAAACCTTGCTATCAATGTTGGAGTTGGCGTTTATTCTTGGTTGAATAAATTGACAAATGCATTTAAAAACATTTCAAAGGGCGTTAGCATTCAAGGCGACGCGAATAACAATCTTATTATGGGCGAAAATAAAAATGATTGTCTCTATGGTGGGGCGGGTGACGATAATATTTACGGTTATTCCGGAAACGATAAAATTTATGGTGAAAATGGCAATGATGTTTTGTATGGCGGCATTGCTGAAGGTTTGACGTTCAACAAAGCGGATCTTCCTAAAGCTACGGCTGTTACAATAGATTCTGCTTACGATATTGACATTTATTCTGCAGGTTATTCTTCACTTGTCACGATAACCGCTTCAATTAGAACTAATGCGATTGAACTTGTCGGCAATGCGAAAAATAACAGAATCATTGGCGGCAGCGGCTCGGATATTTTGAATGGCGGCACAGGCAGTATCAAACTTCAAAAAGCTAAGGGCAAGGAAGTTACTATCGAATACAGCAACGGCACTTTTGGCAAATATCTCAATGGCAATTTAACTTCATCGGGAACGGTTTCAAAGATTCCTGCAGACGCTTTGAAATACAATGGACATAGTTATTACATTTTTTCAAACGTCGTTGACACTTGGGAAAAAGCTCAAGCATATTGCAAATCTCTCGGCGGGTATTTAGCCGTTATCAATGACGCAACCGAAAATACAATGCTTTTTAATTATAAAAATAGCTTAGGGTACGGCAATGTTTATTTTGGTTTATCAGATTCAGCGCAAGAAGGCACATGGGCTTGGGTGAACGGAGACAGCGTTAATTATACTAATTGGGCAAACGGGGAACCAAATGGTGGCAAATACGAGAACTACGGTATGTTTTATAAAGATTTCAAGGAAAGCTTTTGGAATGATGGCGGTTTCGATTATGATGTTCGGCAACACACGGCAAATTTTTTATGCGAATGGGAAAATGATTTAGCGAGTTCCGCTGATATTTTTGAAGATGATAATTTTATCGGCGCTGAAATTGATTCGCTGATTGATAGAAATTCTGTCGGAGATGTTTCACTGGGTTATTCTTGTAAAAATTTCGCGCAGGATACCACCGCGCTTGTTAATAATCAAATTGACATTCGCGCAGAAATAAGCTATTATCACGGTAAATAAATATTTGGAGGTTGATACAATGCCAATGATGGATTTGACGAAATACGGAATTACCGGCACAACTGAAGTTCTTTACAACCCGACTTATGAAGTGCTTTTCAACGAAGAAACTAAACCAGGTCTTGAAGGCTTTGACGTGGGCGTGGAAACCGAACTCGGCGCTATTAACGTTATGACCGGCGAATTTACCGGACGTTCTCCTAAAGATAAGTTTATCGTTTACGACGACACAACCAAAGAAGGCGCGCCT
>CAJOIB010000078.1 GCA_905234705.1 uncultured Selenomonadaceae bacterium
TTTGGCTGACAACAATATCTGCGCGACCGCCTTTTTGCGTGTGACCGAGCGTCCAGGCTTTTTCAAGTTCAATATCAGCCGGAGCGTAGCCTTTAACCAACAGCCGATTGACGCACTCAAACACAACAAGATTTTCTCTGCGCGAATCGTCGTAAGTGCGCGTGCCAATTTGCGCCGGATAAATCAATTTCCGATTTTTAACATCAGCGCGCATAACAATATCGGCGGCAAAAATTTTCTCATAAACGCCGTTATTTTCAGCGAAACCCATTTTAATCAGCGCCGCGGCAAAATTATTCTCGGTTAACATAGCGCCTCCAAAAAAATTAGTTGACAATAATTCTCATTCGTGGTAGTATACAGTCAAGCTTTTCGTTAAGCTCTCCTAAAAAATACTACACGTACCTAGCCGTCAGCCGGAGTGGTTGATGGTATTTTTTTTGAGAAAATCGACTTCTGCGCGAGTAAGATAGCGGAATTTGCCGACCTTCACGCCGTCCAAAGTCAGTCCCGCAAATGCAATTCGTTTCAAGCGTTTCACGTCACAGCCGATAGCCGCGAACATTCGGCGAATCTGGCGGTTGCGTCCTTCGTGAATTGTGATTTGAACAGTTTCAGCGTCGAGCAAATAAATTTCGGCGGGCGCGGTTAAACCGTCGTCAAGTTCGATACCCGCGCGCAATTTTTCAAGATTTTCTTCAGTGACAGCGCCGGTAACTTTCGCAATGTAAGTTTTGTTAATTTGAAATTTCGGGTGAATCAGCGCGTTCATCAATTCGCCGTCGTTGGTTAAGAGCAGTAAACCTTCAGAATTTAAATCGAGCCTGCCGATTGGGAAAATTCGCGCAGAAATATTCACCAAATCCAAGACAGTTTTTCTGCCGCGTTCGTCTTTGGCAGTGGAAACGTAGCCGCGCGGCTTATTCAGCAAAATATAAACTTTTTCAACGTCGAAAGTCAGCGGCTTGCCGTCAACGCAGATTTTATTTTTTTCAATATCAGCCTTTGCGCCGAGTTCAGTAACAACTTTGCCGTCAACAGTCACGCGACCGGCGGCGATTAAATTTTCGGCGTCGCGGCGGGAAGTTACTCCTGCGCGACTGATTAATTTTTGTAAGCGCTCCATTTCAAACCTCCCGCATTGTCATATTCAGCAAAATATAAATTTTTTTAGCTTCAAAAATCATCAATTTGTCTTCAACAGGGGGGTCTGCCGAAATTTCGGCTACCCCATTAAGACCGGCGGCGATTAAATTTTCAGCGTCGCGGCGGGAAGTTACTCCTGCGCGACTGATTAATTTTTGTAAGCGCTCTATTTCAAACCTCCCGCACTTGCCAATTTCCTGTGCCGTCTAAATTCAATTCGGTATCGTGAACTTGAAACAGCGTCGAGCGATGACCCACGCTGATAATCGTTAAGCGCGGCAGTTGCTTTTTCAAAAGCTGGTACATTTCCAATTCGCGCGGTTCGTCCAAGGCGCTGGTTGCCTCGTCAAGGAAAATATAATCCGGCGCTGTCAAAAGTACTCGCGCAAATGCCAGGCGCTGTTGTTCGCCGATTGATAAAATTCTGCTCCAATCTTCCACCGCGTCAAGTTTTTCTGTCAAATGCGGCAAGTCCACTGTCATTAAAATTTCGCACAGTTTTGAATCGGGCGGCGCGTCTTTTTCAGCCAATGGGTAAATCAGCGCGCGGCGCAAACTTCCCAGCGGCAGGTACGGTTTTTGCGGCAGGAACATTACCCGCGAATTTTCCGGCAAAGAAATTTTTCCCGAAGCGTACGCCCAAATTCCCGCCAGAGTTCTTAACAGCGTCGATTTTCCGCAACCCGACGCGCCCGTCACCAACAGCGATTTGGAATTTTCCAGCGTCAACGATAATTGATTCAATAAATTTCTGCCGGTTGGTAAAGATACGTTTAAATTTGAAATGGTCAACGCAGGCGCTGAAGATTTTTCGACGTTGCTTTTAACGGATTGTACTTCATTGACGTGTTCGGTAAATCCGGCGAGTCGATTGATAACCGCCGCCAAACTTGCGATAGTGCTGTATGCGTCGATGAAATAACTCAGCGCGTCCTGCACTCTGCCGAATGCCGAAATTGTTTGCATAAGCCCGCCCAAATCGATTTGTTTGCTGAAATAGCGCGGCGCGGCAAGTATCAGCGGCACAATAACCGCCGCCTGCGAATAACCATTGACGTAAAAATTTAAATGCTTAGTTTTCGTCATTAAGCGCCGGAAATTTTCAATGACATTTTTAAATCGCGCAGAAAAACCTTCGAGCTCGGCATTTTCGCCGCGATAAAACGCTATGCTCTCCGCATTTTCACGAACGCGCATCATACTAAAACGAAAATCAGCTTCATATTTCTGTTGATCAAATTCCAAGCCGATTAATTTTCTGCCGACCTTGTGGACTAAAATTGTACCGACGCCAGAATAAATCAGCGAAAACCAAAACATATAGCCGTAAATGACAAATTCGTCGCCGCCGATTTCAAATTTAAATTCGCCCGATAATTCCCACAGCACAAAACTGAATGCAACCAAAGTTGTTATCTGCCGTAAAAATCCTATGATTAATTGCAGCGTCAAGCTCACGAATGAATTTATATCTTCGGAAATACGCTGGTCTGGGTTATCCGTCGAAGATTGCAAATGGTAATAGGTTTGCCCGCGCATCCACGAATCTAAATATTGCCGCGTCATCCACGTTCGCCAGCGGATTTGTAACAGTTGTCGCAGGTACACCGCGTAAACCGCAATGATTATGTAACAAAAAGCTAAGCCGCTGAATTGCCCGACCAAGTACCAAAATGAATCTGCTTGATATTCTTGCAAGCCTTTGTAAAATTCGTTATACCACTGGTTGATTTGTACGAGAAACCAGACCATTGCCAGATTTAAGCCAATGACGACCGCCAATAAGCCGATAGCGCGCCATTTTTCCTCTGAAGTCCAATACGCCTTGAACAGCGTCCAAAATCCTTTGAATAAGTTTCGTTTTTCCAAAATAAAAATCCCTCCTGCGCGAGATTATAACACCGCTTTTAATGTTCGTCGATTGTTTTTGTGTTTCACGTTTGCTATAATCGTCCAAAGGTTGGTGAAGCATATGGAAATTAACAGGAGAAATTTTATAGATATGGCAACGAAAGTTTTAGCGGGAGCGGCGGCGTTTAGTTTTCTGCCGGAAATTGGCGAGGCTTCTAAAAAAATTGAAGTGCCGGAATTTAAATTGCCGTCTTTGCAAGGTTTTCAATCGCTGGACAATCTGAGCATTGGCAGAATCAATTTGGATTTTACTCAACCGATGGACGTTCGGGCGAAAACCAGTGCGATTGTAATTCACCACGCCGGTATGCGCCGCGACGAAGATTTGGACGTGCCGTCGATTCACGATATACACCTTGGCAACGGCTGGGCGGGCATTGGCTATCATTATGTCATTCACAAGGACGGATTTATTGAGCAGGGGCGACCACTGAAATTTGTTGGCGCGCACGCCTGGAAAAATAATGGCTATACTGTTGGAATTTGTATGACGGGCAATTTTGATTTGGGGCAGCCGACTTTCGCGCAGGCGTTAGCCACTGAGCAGCTTGTAGCCGCTCTTTGCAAAAAATATAAAATCAAGCCGACCAAGAAAACTATTGTCGGGCATCGCGATTTGAATGATACTTCGTGTCCTGGTGCGAATTTTTATCCGTACTTGCCAAAATTGATTAAGAATGTGAAGAAAGTTATATGAGCAAGAAGCGCAAAAAAAAATCGCCCGTGCAGAGCGATATTGAAGAAATGACGCAGATTGACGCCGAATTGGAAGAGCGGATTATGCGGGAAGCCGATAATGATTTTTTTGACGAAAAGCCGACTGACAAAGCGCGTGAATCAATTTATCGCAGCAGCGCCTTAAAGCAGTGGGACGATGATAAAAAATCTAAACACGGAGAAACTTTCGCGCAGGACGCCGCACCGAAAATGTCATACGCCGAAAGAGCCGGATTTGTTATTGCTGTGGTAATGTTAATTTATTCCATTGTGAATTTTGACAAGCCGCTGGGTTTTATGTCAATGTCGCTGGTGGTTCACTTTTTGCGCGGTGCTTTCAGATCTGAATCTACCAAAAATGCAATGCGAACTTTCAGCTTCGTGCTGTTTTTCGGCGCAATTTTATTCTTGTTTACCGGTTAATTCGACGAATCAAATGCCTCGCGCAGTTCAATAATCGAAATGAGCGGGTGAGCGCGCAAAAATTTTTTAACGGCGTCAATGGATTTTTCCACAAGATTTGGTTGAACCGCGCCATTTGTTACGCGGCTAATAGCGTTAACAAAAAAATCATAATCTACGAGCCCTTATTTTCTTCGCCGAAATTTATCAGATATGAAGGCAACGTTCGCAAATTCAAATTCTGCGCGAATCGCAAATCTTTATTGAGAGCGGCTCGCGCATTTCCATTGTGATAATGAGTCAGAAATTCTTCAATGTCGATATTGCTTTGACGAACGACTTTCAAAATTTCGTTAATCCTGGTTGTTGGTCTACAGTCAACGATTGTAGCATAGCGTAGATTGTACAGGAACAAATCAGCCTTAGTTTTGTCAACCAACTGGGCGGCTTTGTAGGCAAGATTCAACGGCAACGTCGAAATTTCATTGACAGAAAATAAATTAAAGCCCTTCGGCATATCGCTGATAGATTCTTCGCTCTCATAAATAATCGGCTCACTTTCGTAAGACAAACCCATCATCGGATCTGTAAACGTCATAATTAAAATTTTGTCGCTCATAAATAATCATTCCTATCAAAATTCATACCGCCGACGCCCCAATCTCCAATATCTTCGTACTTCATTCAATGAGCGCCGCCGCTTGAGTATTATCTCCGCGCAGATAAAAATGATAATTCTGCTCAAAGCCCGCCATTAAATAAGTTTCGCAACTAATTCTATTGCTTTACCGAGCCGCGCTTTAAGCTGAATTTCCTGTTCGTCGCTAATCGAAACATTTACTTTTGAAATGATAAACGGCATCAATGACGCCCCCAATCTGTGACGGTTTGCAAAATAATATCGGCAAGAAATTCGCTGGGGTTGCCGCAAGTAAAATTATCGTACGTGCCGATAACCAGCGCGCCGGTATGAGTGATTTGCTCAACCTGCGAAAAATCGCCGTCGCCCACGTGTACATTATTCAGCGTGCCGCTGAGCCAATCATTGGCGGTATCGGCGGTACAAACTACCCAGCCCATAAAATAAAATGGCAACATACTCGCGCCTTTGCCGTAATCAATCATTTTGCGGATAATATCTTTTTCGCGCGCGGTAACGTCTTTCATCATATAAGTTAAATTCGCCGGACTCAGCAACATAAAATGCTCCGGCAATTTTTTATCGTGGTGCGTCGAAAGATAATGAATAATTTTATTTGCGCCGAGCGAATGTCCAGCCGAAATCACGCGCTTATAATTTTTCGCGGCAAAATTCAAATACGCGGCAATATCTTCGTCGGTGTATGAAAAGCGCTCATTCCACGAACCGATAATTTCTTCCTTGCCGGTCTTGACGTTGTAAGTTTCAATTTCGCCAAAAGCGTCGTTAGTCTGCGCGTAAATAAAATCGATGCCGCCGCTGTTGAGCGTATCGCCGATATTGTAATAAAACGGATTGGAATAAAAATTTCCGTGAATGCCGGTAATTGCAATGACGACGGTATCAGCGCCTTCAGCCGGAAATGGCACGCCGGTTAAAACAGTGCCGCGCTCAGTTGGTATATCCAATCTTTTCATAAAATCACTTCCTGAAAATGCAACGGTGCGATGGCGTTGAATAGCACGCATTAATTACTGGAATGTCAACTTTTTCAGCAAGCTCAATCGCAAACGGCGCAAAATAACCTTCATTGACACCGGCTTTAATTCCGCGAACTGAAGTTCCATTGCCGCTGACTTCGATTGAATCAATACCGGCATTAGCTAAAATCTTGCAAATCTTTAAACTTTCGTTTTCGTCCAGTCCGCCTCGCGTGAAGTCATTGCAATTAATTTTAAGCGTCACGTGCAGATTGGGCGAAATTTTTTTAACACCGCTCAAAATCTCAAGCAAAATCCGACTGCGATTTTCAGTACTGCCGCCGTCGGTTTCAGCGATGCCTTCCCACGTCGCCGAACGTATCAGCCGATTTTTTAATTGCAAGCCGCGCAAATTCACCGGCTCAAATACTTTTTTCATATTAAGCCCTCCATTTGACCAATCGGAAATCTTTTGGTAAATTATACGCAATGGAAAATTTTTGGGTAGAATGCAGATTTTTAGGTGTTTTAATATGAGCGAAAAAATTGTTTATCCGATTGACGAAACCTTGAGCGACGTTGTGAATAACCGTTGCCCGATTCTTCACGCTATGCAAATTCTCGGCTCGAAATGGAAATTGCCGATTCTTTGGTACTTGCACGAAAAAGAAAATACCCGCTATAACGAACTCAAACGCCGCATTTTTAAATCAGATCCGCCGCAGATTGTGGAATATTCGCTGACGACGCTTGGACTGGAACTTTTGCCTGCGTTAAACGAACTGTACAAATGGGGCAGCAAACATCTGAGCGATAATTAGCGCTCCAAATACTTTTTCAACAACTGCGCGAATAAATTTCTGCTGTACGCTTCCATATAGGCAAAATCCGGTTCTCCAGTGCCATTTATCGGCAACATTAAACTTTCACGTTTCAGCCGCGTATCACTGCGCTTGTAATTGAAATTATATTTGCCGCGAACTTTATCAGCCACAGTTGTAATAAACCAGCCAATATATTTGTTCAGAAAATCCGCATAGCCGCAAGTTACATCAGACGTAGCGATAAAATCCTCAGCCTTGTAAACAGAATAACCTATTGAACCTTCACCGTTTCTTATGAAAACAATGCAGTTGCCGCGCTGAATCAAATTTTCCTTTGGTTTAACAAAATTCAGTACAGCGTTATTTCTGTTTGTTGCTCCAAGATATGAAATGCCGTTGCTGTCGTTTTCAAGATGAATCGCGCCTTTGCCTTTGCCAGCCTCCAATTTAAACAAATCGCTAATAAGAAATGGCCGCCAGATTTTTTTATTTAGCGGTACAATACCCGCGATAATTTCGGGCGGCGCGATGCTGTCAAGATATTGTTGGATTAATTTATTTTCGCGCAGAGCAATATATTTTTCCATGTAATCAAAGTCCGGCTCGCCTGCTGCATTTACCGGCAATAAAATTTTTTGTTTGTTCAATCGCGCAGTACCCATTTTGTAACCATAATTATATTTTTCGCGCTGTGCAGTAATTTGATTGGCAACGAAAAGCGCCACGTGTTTATTTTTAATAAAAAGTCGAAGTTTGCGACAATCGCCAGAATATAACGCGGTATATGGATGGTAAAATGCATAACCGACAGAACCGTTACTGTTTACTGAAATACAATCCGATTCAAGCGTTGAATTTTCATTGCTAACAAAATCAGTGACTCCATTATTTGAAGCTGACGCTGTAATATATGGAATTTTGCCGTTGATTCTTTCACTGGCATTAATATTTGTGCCGGAAATAATTTCAGCAATATCACTGATAAAAAATTCTTTCCAGATTTTATTTTCAAGTGGTGGCACGTCAATTAGGGGCGGGCTGTTTTTTTTTACGCTGTCGAAAAGGTAACCGCGCCCGTGAACAATCATAGGAAATTCAAAGGTGAGATAATCAGCGATGGTGTTGAGAAAATCGGCTTCGGTCGGCAATTCTGTAATAATAAAATGAGTGCAGCCATTCGTCGTCGGCAGTGATATTCGTTTCAACCATAAAATTTGACGGCGCGTCGGCGATATTGTTATTCCAGCAGTCGAGCAGATATTGCTTGCGGTCTTTTGCGCGCTCGGTTCTAACGTAGCCTTCGTGCTTTTTCAGTTCAAAGCCGTCATCTTCAAAATTGATAAATTTAACTTTGTCGCCTGCGCGATGAGCTTTGCCCGCTTCAAAAACAGCAATGCAAGGCACAACGCCGATTTGATAAAAAGTATTTTTGCTGAGGCTGATAACGCCCTTCAAGGTGTGGCGGCGGAGAATTTCGCTCTTGATAATTTTATCGTCCTTAGTTTTGCCAATCATAGCGGAAACCGGAACAATCGCCGCAACGCGCCCGCCAACTTTGACAGAATTTAGCAAATGCTCAATAAAGCGCAGTTCAGACAAATGTTTAGTGGCGTCATTTTTGGCTTGCGAATAGGGCGGATTCATAAAGCCGACAGTAGCGCCAATGGAACTTTGCAAATCGGCGGCGTCCTTAGCAAAAAAATCTTCGCAAATTAAATTGCTCTTGCCGTCGCCGCGTAAAATCATACTGGTTGTAGCAATGGCAAACATATCGTCGCGAATTTCTATGCCGTGAAGTTGATTAGCCTTGATATGGGCGCGCTGAGCGTCAGTCGTAGCAGATTTTAACATATGATTCAAAGCGGCAAGCAAAAATCCGCCAGTACCGCAGCAAGGATCAAAAACAACGTCATCTACTTTCAAATCGACGAGCTCGCAAAATAATTCAGTGATATGAGGCGGCGTTAAAACCACACCCAAAGTTTGTCCGTCGCCGCCGGAATAGCTGACAAATTCGCGGTAAAACATACCAAGATAATCTTTGTCGAACTTTTTAACTTGGTCATAAATATTTTTTTGAATGTATTCCGCGAAATACCGTAGCGGCGAAGCATCGATATTTGGATTGAAATTATTCAGCAGCGGGCGATTTTTAATCAGCTGGAATTGGGCAAGCACGCGCTCACGTTTGATTTCGGAATTAACTTGAAGGCGTTTCAAGGAAGTTTCGATTTTGTCTAAAATTTTTGCGCCGTCATTTTTAAATTCGTCCGCGTCGTGAGTCAAGTCTTCGATTTTCAATTTTTCGTACAGCGCGAGTACAATCGCCGAAACAACGAGCGGCTTTTCGGTTTCGCCGAGTTGCCCATAATTTCTCAAATGTTCGTGGAGAGTGCTTGCGTAGCGGAGAATTTTTTTCAGTTCGAAGGATTCAGCAGATTCTTTACCGAGAACAAATTGGTTATAATAGGCGTCGATATTTTGAGCGGTGAAATTTGCAAATGTATCGACTGCGGGCAATTCTTTGATTGTAGTTGCGTCAACGAAAACCGGTTTGAAAATGTGATGTTTTCTGTCGCCGACGTTGCCGAACGCGAAAATTTTTGTGTAACGCGTGCCTTCAAGAATTTTCCGCGCATAGAAAATCGCGCCGTTCAATGCATAATTTTTCGTAGCGTCAACTGTTTCTGAATATTTCGCGCCGTCGCGCAGGACAAGCTTTGTATAATCCGATTTATTTTCCATAACCAAAACGTAATCGTCGAACACAGCAATAATATCTGGATAGCCGGAATTGCCGGTCTGATTTTTCGAAGCGGTTTGAAGCGCGCGCATAATGTCAGTATTTGCAGTGCCTTCGAGCGTCGATTGGATTTTCACCGCGTCCAATCTTCTTTGAATGAAACTGGTAAATTCGGCTTCAGTTCTCAAAATAATTCCCCCTTAGTAACGATAGCGTTTCCTATTCTTCAGCAAAATAATAATCGTCAAGGTAAACGCCGCAATTTCCGCCGCAACTATCGAATACCAAATGCCATCGACGCCAAAAATTATTGGCAACAACAGTACTAATCCAATTTCAAAAATAAACGTCCGGACAAAGGCGATTATCGCGGAAAGGACGCCGTTATTCAGCGCGGTAAAAAATGACGAGCCAAAACTGCTGAATCCTAAAAACAAAAACGAAATCGCTTGAATGCGGAAGGCGTAAACTGTCAAGTCGAAAAGTTCAGCGTCATAGCCCACAAAAATATTCGCCAGAGTCGCCGCCGAAATTTCCGCAAGAATCATCATCGCAACGCCCGCAATTCCAATTAGCACAAAACTTTTACGCAAAATGTTTTTCAACTCAGAATAACCCTTCGCGCCAAATTGATAGCTGACAGCGGGCGAAATTCCCATATTGTAGCCGAAAAAAATTGCCGCGAAAATAAATCCAACGTATTCAATGACGCCATAAGCCGCCACGCCATTATCGCCAATGTATTTAATCAGCTGGTAATTGTACAGCATAGCCACAACCGACATTGCCGTATCGTTCACCATTTCCGATGAGCCATTCGCGCAGGACTTCAAAAAAATTTCCGCGTCAAAATTAATCTTCGTTGTCAAGCTTAGCAGGCTGTCATTTTTCCGGCTGAAATAAATAATCTCCAAAATCACGCAGGCAGTTTGACTGACCGCCGTAGCCACTGCCGCGCCGATTAATCCCCAGCCAAACGCAACGATAAAAATTGCGTCCAATAAAATATTCGTGACGCCGCCAAATACCGTGACTGCTAAGCCGAGCTGCGGCTTTTCCGCCGTGATAAAAAAGCTTTGAAACGAAAATTCTGTTATGAAAAACGGCAGCGCAAACAAAATTATTCGCCCGTACAATATGCAGTTGCTTAAAAGTTCGCCGTCCGCGCCGAGAAATTTTATTACCGATGGGAACACGAAAAATCCTGCCACGGCAAAAATTGTTCCGATTGCCAGCACTGAATAAATCAGCATTGAAAAATACTCGTTGGCTTTATCGGGGCGCTTTTCGCCCAAAGTTTTTCCTACAATTGCCGCGCCGCCAGAGCCTATCATTACGCCGACCGCGCCCAAAATTATCATTATCGGGAAAACCAAATTTACCGCCGCGAACGGAATTTTCCCCACAAATCTTGACACAAAAAGCCCGTCAACTATGCTGTAAAATGACGTGAAGATAACCATTGCGATTGACGGCAACACAAATCTCAGCAGTTTCGGGTATGTGAAATGTTCGGATAAATGGATTCTCAATAAATCACTTCCAATGTAGACAAAAATTTTTTCTCTAGTATAATTGTTAAAAAAGTTGGGAGGGATTTTTATGGCTAGAAAAATTGCGGTTATGGTTATTTTTGCAATGGCGCTGATATTCGCGCAAAATCAAGCTGAAGCCGCCGAAGTTCACATTGGCAATTACAGTGACGGCTCAGCTGTTTATCTGATTACCGAGAGCGTGAATATTAAAGGTCGCGTGCCATATTCATTTACTTGTATGGTAAGAGCGGAGTATTCTTTTTTCCCATTAAAGGGCAGTCCGTACTACAGAAATTCTGAAGGCTATGAAGGCTACGTAAACGGCGGGGCTTCTCCGGTTGCCGCTAATATTTACAGGTACGTTTTAAATAATTGGTAAAAATTAAATTACGTCCAAAAGATTTTTGCCGCGACTTAAAAGTGCAGTGCGATTAATTTTAGCGGCGGCGACTTCAATATCCAATCCAAAATCGCGCAGGACTTTTAAAATCTCGCTTGGTTTGACAGTACCGTCCGTAGTAATTTTGACGCCAAAAGTTATCAGCAAATCCTCAGCAACTTTTGAAACTTTGACGGACTCGGCGATATAATTTTTAATGTCAAATGCGCGAGTAACTTTGGGCGTGACGCGAGTAAAAATAATCTCCTGCGCGAGATTGAATTTATCGGCGGCGACAACGGCAGAATCTAAATCGCCCGCAACAATAACTTCATAGCGCGAAAAATCAACCGCACTCATTAACGCCGGAACTTTGCCGGTGATTTTTTTTATGCGCAAAATTTCAGCGCCGGTCGGCAACTGCTGATTCTGCGGATATTCTCCGCCAATTCAAAATCGACGTATTCACAATCACTGGTAACGCCCACGCCCAACGCCGTCGCAAATGAAACTTTCAAATGCGGATTGAAACCTTCGGAATAAGCCGCCGGAAGTTTCGACCGCAACAGCGCGCTCATAAATGCGTTCATATAATCCAAGTGCGAAAGAAATGCAATTTCCGCGCCTTTGCGAATCTGCGCACGGTACTTCGTAGGGGCTAGGGGCAAGGGGCTAGGGGCTAGTGGTTTGATTGTTTTTTCAGTGGAAATGTTTTCAGCATTGGCAAAATCAATGAACTCCGCAACCCGTGCAATTCGTGCGTCGACAATCGGCGGTCGTCAGTCCTGCGCGAGATTTTTCCAATTCGCTAATGAGAAAATTTTTATTGACGCCAGGCGAAGTATGCTCCCAAGGCAACGGCTCATAAATATTGCGCTTGCGTTCGCTGAAATATTTCATATCAACACCGCAACTTTCAAACGCCGCCGCCCAAATCTCGAACTTGAATAAATCACTCCAGCCGTCAAACTTAGCGCCATTTTTCCACGCAGTATAAATCACTTTCGCCAATCGACGATCGCCGCGCGCTATTGCCCCTTCAAGCACTGAAAGTTTCGCATTGTGGTAATTGTAGGTAACGGCTTTGTCGGTAATGAGACTGCGCAGATATTTTTGCCGCCGCTCAAATTCTTCAAGCGAAATTTGCCCGAACCATTGAAAAGGCGTAAAAGGTTTCGGCACAAAACACGCCACGCTTACAGTAACTTTGACGTCGCGGCGATTTTTTATTTTCCGGTAAAGATTAGCGACTTTCTGCGCGAGGTCGGCAATTCCAGCAATATCTTCGTCGGTTTCAGTCGGCAAGCCCATCATAAAATACAGTTTAATCGTCTTCCAGCCCTTTTGAAAAGCCGCCGCGCACGCCTCAAGTAAATTTTCTTCAGTGACATTTTTATTAATCACGTCGCGCAGGCGTTGAGTACCGGCTTCCGGCGCAAATGTCAAGCCGCTCTTGCGTACCGCCTGCAATTTGTCAGCAAGTTCAATCGAAAAGCTGTCAATCCGCAAACTCGGCAACGAAAAATTAATTTTCTCGGTTTTAAAATCAGTCATTAATTCGTCAACCAGTCGATTCAAGCAAGAATAATCCGCCGAACTTAGCGAGGTCAAACTCATTTCGTCGTAGCCGCTAACGTCAATCAGCCGTCGCGCAGTGCTACGCAAATTTTCAACAGTGCGTTCTCGCGCAGGACGATAACTCATGCCCGCTTGACAAAATCGACAGCCGCGACTGCAACCGCGAAAAATCTCAAGCATCGCCCGATTATGCACAATGTCCGTAAATGGCACAATCGGCTTGTCGACAGTCGCAACAGCATTCATATCTTTCACAACGCGCTTGTAAATGATTCGCGGCGCATTCTCCAAAACGTTCAGCCCGATAAAATTTTCGCCGTCATAAATCGGTTGATAAAAACTTGGCACATAAATTCCGCGGATATTCAATAATCTTTTCAAAAAGCCGCGCCGCCCGCCAATCTTGCCGCCATTTTTCCAAGCAATAAATTCTTCGACAACTTCATTTAAAATTTCTTCGCCTTCGCCGACCACGAAAAAATCAAAGAAATCAGCAACCGGCTCAACATTGTAAACGCAAGGACCGCCGCCAATTACGAACGGCTCATCGTCCGATCTGTCCTGCGCGAAAATATTAATACTCGCCAAATCCAGCATATTCAGCACGTTGCTAAAAATCATTTCATATTGCAGCGAAAAGCCGAGAAAATCAAAATCTTTAATGGCGTGCTTGGTTTCAAGTGAAAACAGCGGAATATTTTTAGCGCGCATTTCGGCTTCCATATCAATCCAGGGCGCGTAAACTCTTTCGCAAAGCGTGTCGCCACGCCTGTTCATAATGCCGTACAAAATCGCCAGCCCCAAATTAGACATACCGACTTCATAAACATCGGGTAGAGCCAGCGCCATTTTACAATCGACATTCGCCCAGTTTTTTATGACGCAGTTAAATTCGCCGCCGGTGTAGCGCGTGGGCTTGGTGACCTTTTGCAGGGTGTCATAGGGCACATTAATAATCATAATTCCATCTCGCAATCTATACAAATTAAGTCAAAATAAGAGAGCGCCCAAGGACGGGCGCTCCCGCGGCGCGCTTGCGTGGCTTGCGTAAGCAAGGCATGCTCTTTAGTATCACGTGATGTGACTATCCGCGCCGCCCTTTTCTTTGCAAGCGTTTCTTTTCGAGAAAAGAAATGCTGATATACTAATTAAAAAGCACCAGTTTATTTTTTCGCATATGAATATTCATAAGAATCGCAATCGCCCAAATGTCAGTCGTCAACGCACTAACGCCATAACTCATAAACGGCAAAGGTATTCCCGTGACAGGCATAATTCCAGTTGTCATACCAACATTGACCAGTACGTGAAACGCCAGCATTGACGTTATACCAACAGCTAACAGCCGCCCAAACATATCGCGCGCTTTTTTGGCAATTTGTATTCCGCGCCACAATACTATCAAATACAACAGCAATAAAATTACCGCGCCCACAAATCCAAATTCTTCACCGACTACCGCAAATATAAAATCTGTGTGATTTTCCGGCAAAAAATTTAATTGGCTCTGAGTTCCTTGAAATATTCCTTTGCCAAATAACATTCCAGAGCCTATCGCAATTTTCGACTGGATTATGTGATAGCCCGAACCAAGCGGATCTACATTCGGGTCGATAAATACCATGATTCGCGTTTTCTGATAGTCTTTTAAAAAATGCCACAGAATCGGCATTGACGCCAACGCCGTCGCGAATATTCCAAATAGCAATTTCAGCCTTATTCCGCACGTGATTATCATTCCGAAAAATATCGCCATAAATACCAGCGACGTCCCCAAATCCGGCTGTTTCAAAACTAAAATAAACGGTATCCCTACGAAAACCGCCACCGGTAATAATTCTTGCAGTGAATTTAACGCACCAACTTTTTCTTCAAGCACCGCCGCCATACAGATTATCATTATCAGCTTTGAAAATTCCGACGGCTGTATGCTTATTGGTCCAAGCTGTATCCAACGTTGCGCGCCCAATGCTGCATGTCCAGCTAACATTACCGCCACCAACATTATTAAATTGAATATGTACAATTTTTTTCCGTAATTCTGCAGCCCGCGATAATCGAAATTCAAAAACAGCGCCGCCAATACTATATTCACCAATGCAAAAATCCCTTGCCGTTGCACAAACCAAAATCTTTCCTCAGACGGCGTGTTGACGTGCGTTGCGCTGCTGATTATGATTAAGCTGTATATGATGATCGCCACCGTCGCAAATAGTAATTCGTAGTCTATGCGCTTCAAAAATCGCTTGGTGTCCGGTGAAACTCTCGACAAATTTGTCACTCCCTTCAATGGCAAACATAATAGCAAAATTTTTTATCACTAACAAGGAATTTATATTTTGAAAAAAAGCTTGACAAGGGCAAAATGCAATGGTATACTGTGCGGCGTGTTGGGGACGTAGCTCAGCTGGGAGAGCATCAGGTTCGCAATCTGGGGGTCGAGAGTTCAATCCTCTTCGTCTCCACCAACGGCGCTATCGTCAAGCGGGTTCGTGGGTTCAAATCCCGCTAGCGTCACTAAATATTTTAAAGCCGCCGAACGTAGGCGGTTTTTATTTTTCAAAGCTGTCGAACATTTTATTTACCGCCGCTGAAAAATTACTTTACAATCTCGCCAAAATTTTTTAAAATACTACCCAAGATAAACGTCAACAATCCGTACGAATGAGTTAGGAGGCAGGATTTATGATAACTGGTGCAATAGCGGTAATGACTTCAGGCGGCGACAGCCCTGGTATGAACGCAGCGGCGCGCGCTGTTGTTAGAACTGCGATTTTTGAGGGCGTTAAAGTTTTTGGTATTTACAACGGCTATAAAGGCATGCTCGAAGACGATATTCACGAGCTTAATTCCCGTAGCGTCAGCGATTTGATTCAACGCGGCGGCACATTCCTCGGCACTGCTCGCTGCAAAGAATTTAAAACTGAAGAAGGACGCCGCAAGGGGCTTGAAAATCTGCAAAAACACGGTATTGAAGGCTTAGTAATTATCGGCGGCGACGGCTCACTTACCGGCGGTTCTTTGCTTAGCAAAATGGGCGGCATTCCGATTGTTGGTTTGCCTGGCACGATTGACAATGACGTTTGGGGAACTGATTATACCATCGGCTGCGACACGGCGGCTAATACTGCGGTCGACGCGATTAACAAACTGCGCGATACTGCTTCGGCTCACCGCCGCATTATGATTGTTGAAGTTATGGGGCATACTTCCGGCTGGCTTGCAATGGTTTCTGGTATCGCCAGCGGCGCGGAATATATCATTGTTCCCGAAGTTAAATACAACATTGATGAAATTTGCGAAGATATTGTTGACCAATACAGCAAAGGTCGCCGCTATACGATTATTGTCGTGGCGGAAGGCGCTTGCTCCGGCGTTGGTTTGAAAAATGTTGTTCAGGAAAAGACGCAAATTGATACCCGCGTTTCGATTCTCGGTCACATTCAGCGCGGCGGCTCTCCTTCAATGGAAGATCGTATGAAAGCTTCTATGCTCGGCGAACGCGCGGCTCTTGCGTTAATTTCCGGCGTTTCTGATGTTGTTTTCGGTTTCGACGAAGGCAAAGTTGTCAGCATTAATCTTTTCGACTCTGTCAACAATAAAAAGCCGCTTGATCCGGAACTCGTACGTTTGGCAAGTGTTCTTGTGTAATATTTATTTTTGCTCAAAAAAAATTAATCCTCGGCGGAAAATTCGTCGGGGATTTTTTAGTTTAGAAAATTTTATCAAAGATTAGCGCCGATTTTATAAGCCTGCTCGCCAAATTCGGAATTTTCGACAGCCGAACGATAGCCGCAACCCGTCGCCATTACCATACCAATATTTTGCCAATTCATATATTTAACAAGCGTCTCGTAATGATTAATCAGCGCGGTCATCGTCCAATCGGCGGTATTCCAAGCCGTTGCCAATATCAAAGATTTTTTACCATTAAGCCTGCCGGTGCGTGAATAAAATCTGTCAACTATCGTTTTCAACTGCGCGCTCATACCGAAATAATAAAGCGGCGTTACCAACACGAGCAAATCCGCCTCAAGCATTTTGGGCATCAATTTATTTTCAATGGCGTCTTTGAAAATACAAGGTCCGTCCATACCGCAACTGTCACAGCCGCGGCAAGGGTGCGTTTCTTCATTAGCCGCGTCGAAGGTAAAAATTTCGTGCCCTTTGCTTTGCGCGCCCTCGATAAATTTTTGCGCAAGATACCGCGAAGTCGATTTTTTCTCCGAATGCGGGCTGCTGTTAATAACTACAATTTTCATAAGCTTTCCCCCAGAAATACTACTTTCAGCCGACGTTTCATTCAAGCCGCAACCGCTCAAAAACAAAGCCATTGCGCCGAGTCCGCCGATTTTTATAAATTCTCGCCTGTTCATAATTCAGTGCAACCTCGCATAATCAGCCGGATTTACCGGTTCGAGCCATTCAGTTGTCGCGCCGGTTTGCATTATCGCGATATGTTGAAACCAGCTGGTATGCTGTGCGCCGTGCCAATGTTTGACGCCTTCGGGAATTGTGACACTTTCGCCTGGTAAAAGTTCCTGCGGTTCTTGTCCCCAAATCTGATAATAACCGCGACCAGATACGCCCGCTAAAACCTGACAGCTGCCGTGGTGAATGTGCCAGAAATTTATGCAACTTGGCTCAAAAGTCACATTGGCAACGACGACGCCTTCGCCCTGCATCGGGTAAACAAAACTTCTGCCGGTGAAATATTTTGCGTAAGTGGTATTGGGCTGACCAATCGGGAAAACTGCGCCGCCTTCCTGCGCGAGTGCCATACCAATTTCTTCGTCGGTGGACGCGTCTTGGATTGCCGCAAAAGTTGTACTTGAAAATAACGCAACCACCGCCGCAATTACTGCCGAACGCTTAAAAAAATTTTTAAAGCCCATAAAAATCTCGCCTTTCGTTAATTTCTCCGATTATAGCTTGAAATAATTTGCCGCGTCAAATACGAAAATCTTATTGAAATTATCTCCGCCTGCGTATAGAATAAGTGAAAAGTGGTTAGTGGAGAGCGAATAGTGAATTTATCACTAATCACTAAAAAAGAAGGGATGGGAAGATTTTGGATTCACTATTTTTCGCGGCGCTATCTCCGCTGCTTTGGCTAATCATAGCGCTCAGTGTCCTCAAGTTGCCGGCTTATCAAGCCTGCTCGGTAGCACTTGTAATTTCATTTATGATAGCGTCAAGCACATTTGGCATGACGTACGAGGACACATTCACGGCGGCGCTGGAAGGTACGGCGCTGGCTTGCTGGCCGATCTTGTGGGTTATCATTTCAGCGATTTTCACCTACAATTTATCGGTTTTCACGAAAGGCATTGACACAATCAAGGAAATGCTAAATTCAGTCAGCACGGACGAACGCGTCATAGTTTTATTAATTGCGTGGGGATTTGGCGGCTTTTTGGAATGTATGTCGGGATTCGGGACGGCGGTAGCAATCGGCGCGTCGATGATGGCGAGTATCGGCATTAATCCAATTTCGGCTATTGCGGTATGTTTGCTGGCAAATTCAGTACCGACGGCTTACGGCTCAATTGGTTTGCCGCTCACTACATTATCGGGCTTAACGGGCTTTGACGCCTCACAAATCGCAACTTTCGCCACGGTACAACTCGGCGCTATTATGATTATCGTTCCGTTTTTAATGGTAATAACATTTGGGCAATCTTTGAAGGCGCTCAAGGGAATGGTCGGATTATGTTTAGTTGCAGGCTTAGGATTTTTCATACCGGCGGTTGGCGCGGGATATTTTATGGGCTCTGGATTAGCGGGCGTTGCGGGTTCGATTTTTTCAATGGGGCTAATCGTTGTCTACGTAAAAATGTTCCCAATAAAAAATCCGGATTATGAAGTTCAAAGCGTCGAAGATCAAACTGAAGTAACATTTGAGCGCGGATTAAAAGCCTGGTTGCCGTTCATACTGATTTTTGTATTTTTAATGGTAACTTCAAAACTTGTTCCGCCGGTGAATGATTTGCTTAGTCAAGTACAAACTTCAGTAGCGATTTACACGGGCGAAGGCGCGGGGCTTTACACATTTACTTGGATAGTTACTCCTGGTACATTAATAATGCTGGCGGCGATAATCAGCGGCTTTGTACAGGGCGCGAGTATTGGCGATATGCTGAGCGTTTTGGGCAGGACGATTAAAACATTAGTACCTACATTCATAACAATGGTTACGATAATTGGCACTGCGCGAATCATGGGCTATAGCGGAATGATAACGACATTGGCGACTACGACGGTTGCGGCAACAGGAATGTTTTATCCGTTAATATCGCCGCTGATTGGATCTGTGGGTTCGTTTATAACGGGTTCGGCGACTACAAGCTGCGTACTTTTCGGAAAATTGCAGGCTGATTCGGCGTTGGCGATAGGTGCGTCAGAAGTTGGTCAAGCGTGGTTGGCGGCGGCTAATGCTTCCGGTGCGTGCGTTGGAAAGATAATGTCGCCGCAGAGTATAGCTATTGGCGTGGCGGCTGTTGGTATTCACGGCGTCGAGGCTCAGCTGATGAAATTTGCCGTTAAAGTTTATTTGCCGTTTATAATTATGATGGGTTGCATTGTTTACTTCGGTCAAGCTATTGTAGAAAATTTATAATTAATATCAGCATTTCTTTCTTTTCGGAAAGAAAGAAACGCTTAGCAAAGAAAGAAAACTGCCCGCTGTAGTCACATCACGTGACTAGCGCGGGCGGTGGCGCCTCATTTGCTGACAAATTTTTTGGGCAGGCAAAATTATGATTAAGATTTTTTATTTTTCGGCTACTGGTAACAGTTTATATGTCGCGCAGTACTTACAAAAAAGTTTAAATGCGGAAATTTTATCGATACCCGCTCAAATGCGCAAAGAAAATTTTAATGTTGACGCTGACAAAGTCGGTTTTATTTTTCCGCTGCACTATGGCGGCTTACCAATTATCGTCGAAGAATTTATCCGTCGATTGAAATTCAGCGGCACTAAATATATTTTTGCCATTGCCACGTGCGGCGTTCCTTGGTTGGGGCGACCTTTCATCGATTTAAATGAACTTTTGCCACAAAAATTAAATGCCACGTGGTTTGTGCGGCTGGTTTCAAATTATCTGCCGTACCGCGATACCGCCGCTGATTGGAGAATTAAAATTCGCTACTGGTTTGCCGATAAACATTTAGCCGGAATTGCTCGCGCAGTGGCTGACGCTGAAAATCATAGCAGCTGGGAAATTTTTAAAGATAAATGCAAAGCAATGCATAGCGACTGGTTAAAACGGCGCGCAACTCTTGATGAAAAATTTATTTGCGACAAAGCGGCTTGTGTCAAATGCGGTATGTGCGAAAAAATTTGCCCCGTTAAAAATATCAGCCGCCCGCACGCTTCGCCGGTATGGAATCATAATTGCGTTGAATGTCTTGGTTGCCTGCACATTTGCCCCAAAAAAGCTATCGACGTTGGCGAAGTTACCAAGGGGCGCAAGCGTTATATTAATTGGAATATCAAGCCGAAAGATTTATTTTGAAGTTCAAGCGTCGTCGAAAGGGGCGGCGCGTTTTTTATTTGACATTGCAAATTGGATATTATAAAATTTCGCGGTAATTTCAAAACTAGAGAGAAGGCAAATTTATACATATGGAAAATCACAAAAAATATAGCAAAGGTTATTTTATGCCGCCGGAAATTGATTTGAGTTGGGCGCAGAAAGAATATCCGGACAAAGCGCCGATTTGGTGTAGCGTAGATCTGCGCGACGGCAACCAATCTTTGATAATCCCGATGAGCCTCGACGAAAAAGTTGAATTTTATAAAATGCAAGGAAATTGAAGTAGGATTCCCCGCCGCGTCCGATACCGAATATGCGTTGCTCCGCAAACTCATTGAAGAAAATTTAATTCCGGACGACGTAACAGTGCAAGTTTTGACGCAAGCGCGCGAGCACATTATCAAGAAAACTTTTGAGGCTCTCAAGGGCGCGAAAAATGCCATTGTTCACGTTTACAATTCCACGTCACTCGCGCAGAGGCAGCAAGTTTTTCGTATGAGCAAGGACGAAATTAAGCAAATTGCGATTGACGGCGCTAAACTTTTACTTGAGCTGACTGAAAAAGCTGGTGCTGATTATCGCTTTGAATATTCGCCGGAAAGTTTCACGGGCACTGAGCCGGAATACGCGCTTGAAGTTTGCAACGCGGTACTTGACATTTGGCAGCCGGTTATCGACCGCAAGCCGATTATTAATATTCCGGTTACTGTTGAAATGAGCATGCCGCACGTTTACGCAATGCAGGTTGCTTACATTAACAAAAATCTGAAATACCGCGACAAAGTTATTTTGAGCCTGCACCCGCATAACGACCGCGGCTGTGGCGTGGCTGATTCTGAAATGGGATTATTGGCGGGCGCTGACAGAATTGAAGGCACGCTTTTTGGCAACGGCGAGCGTACCGGCAACGTCGATATTGTAACTTTGGCGATGAATATGTTTGCGTTG
>CAJOIB010000079.1 GCA_905234705.1 uncultured Selenomonadaceae bacterium
AGTCAATATTTTGCCGCGCTAACTAATATGCGCTCGGTGGGCGTTATGGGCGACGGGCGCACTTACGATTATGCTATAGTCCTTCGCGCAGTGCTTACGAGTGATTTTATGACGGCGGAAGCGGCGCAAATCGATTGGAATGTTTTAAATACCGTGGCAAATCGGATTGTCAATGAAGTTAAAGGCGTCAACCGCGTGCTTTACGATTGCACTTCCAAGCCGCCCGCGACGATTGAGCTTGAATAAATGTTAACTGAAATTTTATCTGCGAATGTAAATCTGAGCGGCAAACAGCTTGAGCAATTTCAAAAATTTTATGAGCTGGTAATTGCTTGGAATGAGAAAATTAATTTAACCGCCATCACCGATGAAAAAGATTTTGCGATTAAGCACGTGATAGATTCGCTAAGTTTGTGGGACGCGAATAAATTTGCCGCGGTGAAAAATCTGATTGACGTTGGTACGGGCGCGGGTTTTCCTGCCATTCCGATTAAAATTTTTCAGCCGGAAATTGAGATTGTGCTATTGGATTCGTTGAATAAGCGGATTAATTTTTTGCGTGAAGTCGTCAGCGAATTGAAATTGAGCGGCGTTGAATTTCTGCACGGTCGCGCAGAGGATTTTGCTCATCAGAATAATTTTCGCGAGCGCTTTGATTTGGTGACGGCGCGGGCGGTTGCTCGGCTTAATGTTTTGGCTGAATATTGTTTGCCTTTCGTGAAAATCGGCGGCTGTTTCGTTGCTCTGAAGGGCAAAAATTTTCGCGAAGAAATTTCCGAGGCTGAGGCGGCGGTTAAGATTTTGGGCGGCGGCGAAATTATTTGCGCTGAAAAAATTTTGCCGGAAATTCCCGACGCTCGCGCAGTCATTTACATTGACAAGAAAAAATTTACGCCGAAAAAATATCCGCGCAAAGCCGGTACGCCCGCGAAATTTCCCATTGCTTAAAGGGATTTTTTTTTGCGAGTCGAATGTTAAGGCGAGGTGATTTCCTTGAGGACGAAAAAATTTTTTGTTGGCGCGGCGGCGGCGCTGGCTTTGTTCATAAATATTCCGCAAGTTTCAGCCGAAGACGAAGAAGTTATTCCGTTCAAAACTCAGCCGAACGAAAATAACCGCGTGGTGATTGAGCAGCAAAAAAAGCCCGTCATTGTCATTAAGCCCAAAGTAACTGAAAAAGTCGAACCAGCTGAAGAGCCTATTAAAATGCCGCGTAGTGGCGACGAATTTATTCAAACGAGCGAGCCCGAAAATTTTGAGCCGACCGAAAATAATTCCGTCGATAAAACTTCAAAAAAATCCGCTAAGCAGAAAATTAAAGTCGAGAAGGCGCGCTTTGTGAAAATTGCGGTTGACGACGCTTATATTTATTATCTCGACCGGCAGAGCATAGTTTGGAAACGCATTCCGTATTCCGCCAGCGAATATATGGTTGATTTTTGGGTGCGAATGATTGAATTGAATCCGGATATGTCGGACGTGCCGGAAGATTTGTACGATTATATAAATGACGCGAACAGCGGCGAAATTGAAGTCGCGCAGGAGCAAAATATTCAGTACGATCCGGTTGACGTTGACGTTTTGCAGCATAAAAAATATTTTTTAGAGCATTATTACGTTCGCCCGAAAACCAAGCAGATTCAATTTTTGTGCGAATTGGAAGTTATTGGTCGCCCGCAAAATACCATTTCAGAGCGTGATTACGAATATAAAAATTGGGAAAATCTCGTTCCCAGCAGTATCGAATCTTTGATTTACAAGGCAGTTATGAAGGAAGCGGGCAAAAATGGCAACGCTGATAATGGCAGAATGAGCGGTACTGATATGCTCGAAGAATATTTGAGAATTTCTTTGCGCTAAAATTTTTTTAAATAAATCTTACCAAATGGGGAGTGCTGAAGTTGACGCTCTCCATTTTTTTAATTGCAATTATTTAATGGCTCGTGTATAATGAGCGGCTGAAAGGGGATGTTTGTCAATGATAGGCGAAACTTTGCGCAAGGAACGTGAAAATCAAAAGCTTTCTGTTCAAGACGTAGAGAAAGGTACAAGTATCCGCGCTCTTTACATTGAAGCGATTGAACAGGGCGAATATGATAAACTGCCTGGCGAAGTCTACGCGAAAGGTTTTATTAAGAATTACGGAAATTTTTTAAATCTCGACGGTGACGCTCTCGTTCGACAATTCATCGTTGAAATTTCGCCAACAATAACTATTCCGGAAGAAGGTCAAGACCCTAGCCAAAATTCAAATGAAACTTCCAAAGCCAACATTGAAACAAAATCCGCCGATACCAAAGTTCGTATTCCAAAACGCAAGGAACAACCCGAAACTTCAGCTGACGACGAAGAAGAATCCATTTTTGCCTCAAGAAAATATTTAATAGCCGCTGTCGTTTTGATAGCGATTTTTGCGGGCGGACTAATTTTACATTTCAGCGGCGGCGAAACTGAAGTTGCTGAAAACCAGCCGCAACAACAGGAAACTCAGCCGGTATCTACGCCGGAAAATCCAAATCCCGAACCGCAGCCAGCCCCGCAACCGCCGCCCCCACCTGCGCCGCCTGTTAGTGGCGTAAATCTGCAGGCAACTTTCTCTGACGATTGTTGGACTCAAGTTGTCGTGGACGGCTCGCTGGTTTATGAAGGTATGATTAATGCCGGTCAAGTTTTTGATTGGAATGCAAACCAGAATGTTTACGTGGTGCTTGGGAATGCGGGCGCGGCTCAATTTGTTATGAATGGTCAAAGCATTGGTGCGCTCGGCGGCGACGGTGAAGTTGTCGACAAAATTTTTGTTAGGTAAAAAATATTTATCACGACAGGCAGTGGGTAGAAATTTTTTAAAATCTCTGCCCGCTTTTTTCATTTGGAGGAATTATGCGGCGAAAAGAAACTGGTTGCGTGATACATTCGGGCGGGCGATTCAGATTTGCGCTGGTTTACCCGAATTTTTATCACGTGGGAATGTCGAATTTGGGAATACACATAATTTATCAGCTGTTAAATTCGCGGCGGGATACGGCGTGCGAAAGATTTTTTTTGCCGGAAAATTTGAGCGTGGAAACTTCGACGCCGCTAAATAAATTTCAAGCGGCAGGATTCGCGGTATCGTTCGAGCAAGATTATTTTAATGTGATAAAAATCCTGCGCGAGGCGAAGATAAATCCGCGGGCTTCTGCGCGAACAAAATTTGACCCAATAATCATAGCGGGCGGACCTTGCGCGACGTTTAATCCAGAGCCGCTGTCGTTGATTTTCGACGCATTTATAATAGGCGAAGGCGAAGTAATTTTGCCGCCGGTTATGGACGTTTTAACGCAAAATTTACCGCGTCAAGAAACTTTAACCGCATTGTCAAAAATTCCTGGCGTATACGTGCCGACCGTTCCTGCCAAAGTTTCGCGGCAGTGGCTGAAAAATCTGGACGAATTTCCGGCGCATTCCGTGATAATAACCGACGATACCGAATTTAATATGTATTTGATAGAAACTGCGCGAGGTTGCGGGCATCACTGCCGATTTTGTATGGCGGGATATTGTTTTCGGCGTCCGCGCAATCGCTCATTGGAAATTTTGAAGGCTGAAGTTGACGCGGCTAAAAAATTTGGCAAGAAAATTGGATTAATGGGAGCGGCAATTTCGGATTATCCACAAATCAACGAACTGTGCAAATATATTTTGGACTCGGGCTTGGAAATGTCAGTAGCATCATTTCGCGCAGATTCAGTGACGCCGGAATTGGTTCAAGCATTGGCGAAAAGCGGCTTGAAAACTTTGACGGTCGCGCCGGAAGTCGGTAGTGAAAAGATGCGCGCGGTCGTCAATAAATCAATCACGGAAGAAAACGTATTCGCGGCGGTGGAAATGGGAATCGCGGCGGGCATAAAAAATTTCAAGCTGTACTTTATGATAGGCTTACCATTTGAAGAATTGCCGGACGTCGAGGCGATAGCGGATTTGTCAATTAGGCTGAAAAAATTGGTGGCGGGGAAATTAACTTTGAGCGTCAATCCGTTTGTGCCGAAACCGTTTACGCCGTTTCAGTGGGCGGCGATGGCTGACAAAAAATATTTAAACGCGGCATTAAAAATTCTGCGCGAGCGGCTGAAAAAATTGCGCGGCGTGGAAATAATTTCAGAATCAATAAAATCAGCGCAAGTTCAAGCGATATTGGCGCGGGGCGATAGACGAATCGGCGAATTTGTATTACAATCAGAAACGCCGCAGAAATTTATGGAACTCCTGCGCGAGAATGGCGTTGACGCGAATTTTTATTTACGGGAACGCTCGGCGGATGAAATTTTTCCGTGGGACAATCTTGATATGGGATTTGGCAAAAAATATCTTCGCGCAGAATATGAGCGGGCGGCAGAATTGAAACCAACGCGCGCCTGTTTTGACGGCTGTAAGCGTTGCGGAGTCTGTGGTTAGGGGCTAGTTATAATCACTAATCCCTTTACACTAATCCCTAATCCCTAAAAAGCGACTGAAAGGAGCTTTTTCCATGAGTTATTTTTTGAGGCGCAATGAGCAAAATCTTTGGCACGGCAAATTTTCAAGTTTTCCCGATGATTTAATTGTACACGCAATTTCAACGCGGCTGGGCGGCTACAGTCAAGCGCCCTTCGACAGTTTGAATTTGGGCTTGCACGTCGGCGATAACGCGGAAAATGTTTTAGCCAATCGGAAAAAATTTATGAAGTCGCTGGGCTTTGAACTTGAGGACATCGTGACGCCCAATCAGATTCACGGCGATAAAATTTGCGTTGTCAATGAAAGTCACCGCGGGCGCGGCAGTCAAGATTATTCCGATTCGATACCGGAAACCGACGCTTTAATCACTAACACGCCGAATTTGCCGCTGATGCTTTGCTTTGCTGATTGTGTGCCGATTATGTTTGTTGACACGGAAAATCGCGCAGTTGGGCTGGCTCACGGCGGCTGGAAAGGCACGCTGAATAAAATTGCCGCTAAAACTTTTCTGGCTATGAATAAAAATTTCGGTACGCGCGCTGAAAATTGCCTTGTCGGAATTGCGCCGTCTATTGGTCCTTGTTGTTATGAAATTGGCGACGAAGTTAAAAGTACCTGCGCGAAAGTTTTTCCCGATAATCCGGAGTTGATTATTAATCGCAATGGAAAAAATTATTTGGACTTGTGGGCGGCGAATAAGATTCAGCTGACAGAAATTGGTTTACCGGAAGAAAATATTGACGTGGCGGGCGAATGTACCTGTTGCAATGCGAATTTTTATTTTTCGTACAGGGCGGCGCGCGGCAAAACCGGCAGAATAGCGGCTTTGCTAGGGATTAGGGGCTAGTGGCTAGCGATTAGTGTAAAAATCACTATTCCCTATTCCCTTTACACTAATCCCTAATGAGCGACTGAAAGGAGCGAATTAAATGGCAGGAATATTGGAAACGCCGTACGGGACGCGGGATTTTTTACCGCGGGAGGCGGCGGCAAAACGTGCAATAGAAAATCGGCTGGCAAAACTTTTCGCAGAATTTGGCTACGAAGAAGTTGTAACGCCGACAATGGAATTTTTAGAAACGCTGACAATTTCGGGCGGCGTCGAATCAAATTTATTTAAAATGTTCGACCAAAACAATCGGACGCTGGCGCTCCACCACGAAATGACAACGCCAATAGCGCGGCTGGCAATGAGCCGACTCAAAGATTCGCCGCTGCCGCTGAAACTTTCATACAATACCAGCGTCTTTCGTTTCAGAAAAAATCAGATGGGGCGGCAATGTGAATTTTATCAAGCGGGCGTCGAACTCTTGGGCGTGTCGAATGCATTTGCCGACGCCGAAATTATCGCATTGGCGGCTAACGGTTTGAAAGTCGCCGGTCTCAAAGATTTTACGATTTGCCTGGGGCAGGTTGAATTTGCCAACGGTTTAATGGCTGAAAATAATTTGCCGCCCGATGTTCAGACTGAGATTAAAATTGCGATTGAGCGACACGATATTGTTGGGCTTGAAAAAATTGTTGACGCACTGAATTTGGACAAAGCCGCGGCTGATTCGCTGAAAAAAATCCCGAAACTTCACGGCGGCATTGAAATTCTTGAAACTGCGTGCGCCCTTGCCAATAATAAAAAATCTATCGACGCCATAAACAATTTGGAAGAAATTTACAAACTGGCGGAGATTTACGGCGTGGCTGACAAAATCGCATTTGACCTTGGCATTATTCGCGACTTTGAATATTACACGGGAATGGTTTTTGAGGCTTACGCGCCGAATGTTGGTTACTCGCTGGCGGGCGGCGGCAGGTACGATCATATGCTGAAAGATTTTGGCTTAGCGTGTCCGGCGACGGGTTTTGCTTTAGGTATCGAGCGGATTTTGACGGCGTGCGAAAAGCAGGGCATATCAAATGATGTGCGCGCCAAGGATATTTATTTGAGTTACAGCGAAGGCAAATTTAACGCGGCGATTAAGCGGGCGTTGGAACTGCGCGACGCTGGCAAAGTTGTTGAACTTTCATTGATAGCGCAGAGTAAAGTTGACGCCGAAAAATCGCAGGTTGACAAGGGCTATAGCGAGCTGATTTACTTAAATGATTTGGATTTTTAGACGAATTAAGCAATTTTTTCGCGCAGTGACGGCGGAAATTACGATTGACGACGAAAAATACGTAATGGCGCATTTGAAACCCAAGGAGCAAGAACTATTTTTCGCGATGGGAACTGTTGACCAGTACCACAGCTTGAAAGTTGCCTATACGATTGAGCGGCTGATTATCGAAGACAAACAGGGCATTGATCGCGAATTTTTGATAAGGTGCGCGCTCCTGCACGACATTGGAAAAGCTAATCGGCGCGTTGGGATTTGCGGGAAAATTTTTGCTGTATTGGTAATGACGTTTGCGCCGAAATGGGCGGACGATTTGGAGCTCAAGGGCAACAGTGCTATTTTTGTTTATCGGAATCACGCTGAAATTGGCGGGCAGAAATTGCAGCGGCTCGGTTTATTTCAAGAGGCGAAAATCATAGCGCGTCACCATTCACCGCCGCGTGAGGATGATTCGCGCGAATTGAAGTTGCTCCGCATTGCCGACGACGAAAATTAGGGGTTAGTAGTCAGTGGTTAGTGACTAGGGAAAAATAATTAAAATTGTAAAAGTCGCGTCAATACGCGAAATGGATTTTTGAAAAGCCGCATTTTTCACTTTACACTGGGGAAAAACAATCGAATTGGTAAAAGTCGCGTCAGTACGCGAAATGGATTTTTGAAAAGCCGCATTTTTCACTTTACACTGGGGAAAAACAATCAAATTGGTAAAAGTCGCGTCAGTACGCGAAATGGATTTTTGAAAAGCCGTATTTTTCACTTTACACTGGGGAAAAACAATCGAATTGGCAAAAGTCGCGTCATTACGCGAAATGGATTTTTGAAAAGCCGTATTTTTCACTTTACACTGGGGAAAAACAATCGAATTGGTAAAAGTCGCGTCAGTACGCGAAATTGATTTTTTGAAAAGCGTAATTTTGACTTCACACTGGGGAAAAACAAACAAAATTGCAAAAGTGGCGTCAGTACGCGAAATCGATTTTTCAAACACCGCATTTTTCACTTTACACTGGGAAAAAACATTCAAAATTGCGGAGCGCTCATGGATGAGCGCCGAACCCGCCGCGCGCTAATGAGCGTGATGCGAATTAAAGCGCGGCGCTTTTCTTTGCTAGGCGTTTCTTTTCTAGGCCGAATCAGACATTCAAACTTTAGCTGTGAAAAATAAACAAACTGGAGGAAATTATGATTGACGAATATATAACAATCGCCCTGCCGAAGGGCAAACTTTTTGGATTATCGACTGAGCTTTTAAAAAAAATCGGCTGGACGGCTGAAGGTTTGCACGAAAAATCGCGAAAACTCGTCATAACCAACGACGCCGCCAAACTCAAATTCATTATTACGAAAACCGCCGACGTTCCAACCTACGTTGAATACGGCGCGGCTGATATTGGAATTATCGGCAAAGACGTGATTATGGAGTCCGGCAAAGATATTTACGAACTGCTTGATTTGGGATTCGGCAAATGTCATTTGATGATGGCTGTTCCCAAAGATAAAAAGCGCGCCAGCCTCGAAGATTATGCACATACGCGCGTGGCTACGAAATTTCCGCGGCTTGCTAAAAAATTTTTTGATGAGCGCGGCATGCAAATGGAATACATTAAACTCAACGGCTCAATCGAACTTGGACCAATCGTCGGGCTTAGTGAAAGTATCGTTGACATTGTCGAAACCGGTACAACTCTGCGCGAAAATAATCTTGAAGAAATTGTACACATAGCAGACGCGACGGCGCGGCTCATTGCTAATCGCGTAAGTTACCGGCTCAAATTCGAGCGCATTAATAATCTTGTTACCGAATTGGAGAAAATTTTATGAGAATAATTGACAGCAAAATTGGTCGCGCAGAAATTGAGAAACTGCTTACCAAAAAAGCATTTGATGAAATTGAATTGCCGCCCCACATTCGCGAATCCAATAAAAAAATCTTTGGCGCAGATTTGAGCGCGGCTGAAGTTGTACGAAAAATTGTTAATGACGTGCGGAAAAATGGCGACGCAGCGGTTATCGATTACACGAAAAAATTTGATGGCGTTGAAATTGCGGCTGAGAATTTCTTGGTAACCGCTGAAGAATTTATTGACGCGGAGAATTCTGTTGAAGAAAAAATTGTTGATTCATTAAAGCGCGCGGCTGAAAACATTCGTAGTTATCATATTGAACAGTTGCCTAAATCTTGGCTGACTTATCGCGGTGAAAATTCTATTTTGGGGCAATCGATTATTCCGCTGGAGCGCGTTGGTGTTTATGTGCCTGGCGGATTGGCGGCGTATCCTTCGAGCGTGCTGATGAATGTTATTCCGGCGAAAGTGGCGGGCGTCGGCGAAATTGTTATGTGCGTTCCTGCGCGAAATGGCAAGATTAATCCGTACGTTTTGATAGCGGCGAAAATTGCAGGCGCTGATAAAATTTATAAAATCGGCGGAGCGCAGGCGATAGCGGCAATGGCGTTTGGTACTCAAACCGTGCCGCGCGTCAATAAAATCACCGGTCCAGGAAATATTTTTGTGACGTTGGCTAAGAAAGAAGTTTTTGGGCACTGCGATATTGATATGCTCGCCGGTCCAAGTGAAATTTTGATTATTGCCGATAAAAATGCAAATCCGATTTACGCCGCCGCTGATATGCTCAGTCAAGCCGAACACGACCCGCTTGCCTGCAGCATTGTCATTACCACCGATAAAAATCTGGCTGAAGAAATTTCCGCTGAAGTCGAGAAACAGCTTGCGAAATTGCCGCGCCGCGAAATCGCCGAAGCGTCAATTAAAACTAACGGATTAATCATTGTCGCGCAGGATTTAGCAGAGGCGATTGAATTTGCGAATATTTCTGCGCCGGAGCATTTGGAGTTGTTGGTTAATGAGCCGTTTAACTGTTTGCCGAAAATAAAAAATGCCGGTGCGGTATTTTTGGGCGCATATTCGCCTGAACCGCTCGGCGATTATTTTGCAGGTCCGAATCACGTTTTGCCAACGGGCGGCACTGCTAAATTTTATTCGGTTTTAAATGTCGAAACTTTTTTGAAGCGTACAAGTTTAATCTCCTACACTCGCTCAGATTTGCTGAATGTTGCTGATGATATTATCAGATTAGCGAATGCTGAAGGCTTAACTGCGCACGCTGAGGCTATTAAAAAAAGAAATTAATGCCGCTTGAGTTGCAAAATCAAAATCGCCGCAAAAATCGCTACGCCTGCAATATCGGTTACTAAGCCAGGTTTTATCATCATCAATCCGCCCGCGCCCAAAATTAATCTTTGCAAAAAATTCATCGGCGCGGCTAAATATCCTATCAGCGACGAACTTAACGCCACCATTCCTATAAGCGCCGTGAACAGCGACAAAATCAAGCCGCCCGTCACGCCGTCGACTAATAATAATTCCGGATTCAGCACGAACATATATGGAATTATGAACGCCGCTATCGCCAATTTCGACGCATTGACGCCAGTTTTAAGCGCATTGCCGCCCGAAATTCCCGCGCCCGCATAAGCCGCCAATGCTACCGGTGGAGTTACGTCCGCGATTATCCCGAAATAAAATACAAACATATGAGCCGCTAAAATCGGTACGCCCATTTGCAAAAGCGCTGGCGCGGCGATTGTCGAAGTTATAACGTAATTCGCAGTTGTCGGAACGCCCATTCCCAAAATTATAGCCGTTACCATTGTGAAAAACATACTCGGCAAGAGCATTCCGCCGGACAGCTGTAAAAGCCCTGACGCCAATTTTAAGCCTACTCCGGTCTTGGTTACGACTCCTATTATTATACCCGCCGCCGCACACGCGACAAGCACGCCTAGAACGTTTCTAGCGCCATTTTCTAAGCCCTTAATTATTTCCGCCGGTTTCATTCTGGTGGATTTTTTTATTGCTGAAACTAAGATTGATAAAACTATCGCCACCAACGCCGCCCGCATCGGTGTATAGCCGCTCACCAGCAAATAAACTATCACGATTAGCGGTATTGCCAAATGTCCACGCTCGCGCAGAATTTCGCCGACTTTTGGTAATTCTTCACGCGGGATTCCTTTCAAATTATTTCGTTGCGCCTCGAAGTGCACGCCTAACCATACGCCCATAAAATATAAAAACGCCGGTATCACTGCCGCTTTGACAATTTCGACGTACGCCACGCCGACAAATTCAGCCATTAAAAACGCCGCCGCGCCCATTACCGGAGGCATTAATTGTCCGCCAGTTGACGCCGCCGCTTCAACTGCGCCCGCAAAATCTTTGTGATAGCCGAGCTTTTTCATCATCGGAATGGTTAATGAGCCTGTGCCTACCACGTTTGCAACCGAACTGCCGCTTACTGTTCCCATTAAGCCGCTTGAAAGTACAGCAACTTTCGCAGGTCCGCCGCTCGCCCAGCCCGCTATCGCATTTGCTAAATCTATGAAAAATTTTCCTAAGCCCGTGCCTTCCAAATACGCGCCGAATAATATAAACAAAAATATAAATGTTGACGAAACGCCCAGCGGTATTCCGAAAATTCCTTCCGTCGTGTAATAAACGTGGCTTACAAATTGATTGATTGTCAAGCCTCTGTGCGCCAATAAGCCTGGCAGGTATGGTCCGGCGAATGCATATGCGATAAAAAATAAGACTACGCAGACCATAGGTATTCCTACCACGCGCCGCGCAGCCTCTATTACTAACAATATTCCCATTGCGCCGATTATCGTATCTTCCAGCGTCGGTAGTCCTGCGCGAAGAATTAATTCACGATAATGGATAACCATATAAGCCGGAGCAGCCGCGCCCAATACCGCTAAAATTGCGTCGAGCGGATGAAGTTTGTCGCGCCGCCAGGATTTTAACGTCGGGTATAGCAAAAATGACAGCGCTAATCCAAATCCTAAATGTACTGCACGCTGTAGTTGTGCGTCCAATACGCCGAATGTCGCCGTGTACAGCTGAAATACTGAAAAAGTTATCGCTAAGGCTGGTACAAATTTCGCCATAACGCCGGTATATTCCATCGTGTTCGATTCTTTATCGTATTTTTTTAGAATGTCCTCGCCCGTCATAGTTTTTTCTTCAGCCATAAAACCACCTACTAAACTTTAAAAATATTTGGGGTGTCGTATTCCGCGATTCGCTCGTCGTGCGTCATGAAAAGCATATTTTCAGCTATCGCCTGTGCAAGCATAAGATTATCGAAAGGATCTTTATGCGGCAATTTACCTTCTTTGCGCTTGAGATTTCTAATTTCAAAAACATGCTCCAATTTTAACGGCAAACAATTAAAGCCGGCATTCAGGCAAAGATTCACAAGTTCGCCGCCGCCGTAGGGCATTTTACCAGATTTATTCAGATGCTTTAATTCGACTTCAAAAATCGACAGTACGCTAAAATAAATTTCGTTATCGTTATCGTCTATTGTCAAACGAGTTTTCGTAGAAATTCTGTCGTCGCCGTTAAAATACCAAATCAAAATATGCGTATCGAGTAAATAATTCATGCCTTAACCTCCAAGTCCAAATTAAAAATCGCAGTCGGGGTCGTCGCTGAACATTTCCGCAATTTCGGCATCCATTGCGTCAAACCATTCGTCAAAATCCGGCGCAAAATAATATTT
Organism: uncultured Selenomonadaceae bacterium; assembly: GCA_905234705.1. GTDB lineage: Bacteria > Bacillota > Negativicutes > Selenomonadales > Selenomonadaceae > Quinella. The sequence goes on from CAJOIB010000079.1 coordinate 12,174, forward strand.
GCCCTTCATAGCTCCGAACATACTCTTGCGTGGAGTTTTTTGTTCCGGAATTACCAACTCCGCGACCGCCTTGTCATTATCCTTAAGCACAATTTTATCTTGCTGCCCGCTCGACAGCAAATTAATCAACTCATATTAAATTTACCTGCAACATTTTATAACCCCCTCACAAATTTTCAACTTCGTCGCGCAGAAATCCCAATGAATAAATCTGCGGCAATAATTTTTCCGATAAAATTTTCAGCGCCGCCTGCAATTTTTCAGTCAGCCGCTTGTCTTTGGCTAACATTCGCACTTGATACCAGCCCACGTCCCAATCTTCAATTTTCATCGATTCGTAATGGAGCACTCGCATATTCTCATAAAAATATTTGTAAATCGCCTTGCCCGCTTCCAGCACTGCGCGAGCCTCTGCAGAAATTTCAGCCGCATGTTCGGCAAGCCACGCGAGGGATTTTTTCTGCGCAATTTCCGGTACGCTGCATTTCCACGAACGCACTTCTTCAAGCAAAAATGGAAACAAATTATTTTTCAGCTGATAGATTTGTCCTTCGTACTCCACATTTCGCAGGCTCGCTGTTTGATTCGACGGCGCAAATAAACTCCACACAACCGCGTCACAAATAAATTCTGCCGACAATTCACCGGTCGGTTGCATAAATTGATCTCTGTCATTTAACCAAGTCGCCTTTGGTATTTTATGCACCGCGTGAACTATCAAGCACTGCGCGAAATTTTCTGGCGTTATCGACATTCCGCCCGCGCTTACATATGGTCCGGATAATAAAGCCGTGCCGTTTTGATTTAAAAAATCATTGCCCTTAACCATTAACGACGCTAAAAAATTTTCAGCAATTCTATCGCGGCGGTCTTTATTTTGTGCGGCAACGGTAATAGCATTTGACAACGGCGGAAATTTTTTCGTTGCGGGCGGGCGCTCAATCCATTTACTTAAAAATTCTTCACGATTAACAGCACTTACATTTTTTTTAGCAAATTTTACAGTCTGCTCATTAAAAACATCCAAAACAATCTGCTGACTTTCAAGCGGAATATTCGCCGCCAAATTCCAAATTAAAAATCCAACCGGAAATTCGCCTTTGCAACCTTGAAAATTTTTTGACGAAAATATAAAACCGCGCTCATATTTATACTTGAAAAAGCTATCGCGCAGTTTTTGGTCGTTGTTGGCGTTGATATATTTAATTTTTGAAAACATACCGAGCCAGGCTTTGCGGTCTTTAAATTCGCGGCTGATTCTGTATAAAAATTGAGCAAATAATTCGCGGCTGGCTTCACCAAAATTTTCAGCCGTCATTAATTTTTGAATTGCTGTAAATGAAACGGCGTCTTTATTAATTTTGTCTTTGTCGCGTGATTTATTGCTGGCGGTGGCGTAGGGCGGATTGATAAAAATTAGCCACTTGATTTTGGGATTTTTCAAATCTTCGACAAGATTTTTGGGCATTTTGGGCGAACCGGCGGCTTGTGGGTTGGCGATAAATTCAACATCGTCATTGAGATAATCATATTGAAAAACGGTCGCGCCAGGAAAAGCGTTCGCGCAGTAGGCGGCGTCGTCTTCAAGGAGCGTGGAAATATAACATTTGGGCCAGGCTTCGGAATCAAGTTCCCATTCCAAATTGCCAGAGCCCGCCGCCATATCCCACAGGCGGAAATTTTCATCAAGCCACCAATCGCCGAGAGTATCTTGAAGATATTTGAGCGCAACTTCGGCAAATTCAATCGGCGTGTAAAATTCACCGGTGCGGCGGCGCTGTTCCTCTTCGGTCATTCTGTCCATGCGCTGGCGGATGGCGCTGATAACTTTTTGGCTGTCAATTTTTTCGTAAATGCTCCAGAAAAAATTATATTCGGCAGTGGGCAGATATTTTTCAACGGCAGTGCCGTCGCTCATATGAAAAAGCAGGCGATTTTCCGAAACAAATTCTGTTCTGTCAAATTCAATATCAGTCATAAAATATTCGGAGACCTTGTGTTTGGCGCTGCCAAAAAACTTGCCAAATTTCTTCTGCCAATATTCAAAGACAGTGAAAAAATTTCGCGCGGTGATTTCGATTTTTTCATGGTAAGGCGGGACGCGCGCAGCCAATCTGTTTTTGAGCAAATCGACAAAGGCCGCGCAGAGCATTATCATCGGCGAGCGCGGCGATTAATTTTTTACAAGGATTGCTGGCTGGCAAAAGCCAATCATAATTTTCAGCGGTGTAATAAGCTTTGAAAGTTTCAGTGGGCAAAATTGCGGCAAAATTTTTCGTGACGACGCAAACAGAATTACTGGGCGGGCGAGTTTCATTTTTTAAGCCGTATTTGCAGTTGCGAACATAATAAACCGTCTGAGCAAAACATTTCGCCAGCGTTTGAATATCATTCAGGTTCTCGTCAAATTTAAATTCAAAAGTTACCTGCCCTGTGTACAGGTCAACTTTATTGTCGACGTCATATTGAGCGATGCCAAAGAAATTCGCGAAATAATGTTTAACTGATTCTTCCTGTTTGGCGGGTTTTAAAGATTGTACAAGATTTTTCATAGCAGTTTCTCCAAAATTTTTTCAACGATGTTATCCGGATTAACGACGAATACGCCTATTAAAATAATGTGCAGGAAAAGCAGAATTGGTACGCCGAATTTGAATTTCAAATGCAGGGTTTTATGGTGGCAAATTTCCATAGCCGCGCCCGCGCCGACCGAGCCGCCAATCGCAGTCCACATTAAAAGCATAAACTCACTGACGCGCCATTTGTCGTGCTGCGCGCAATATTTATCGTAGGCGAAAATCGCGAAAGTCACAACATTAACCGCGACCAGGTACGCCGCCAATATCAAAAATTTTTCCTGCATAAGTCATTCCCCGCTATTCAAAACCGCCTGTACATAAATTGCGGATTCAAGACGTTTCCGCTGAATTTCACAGCCCAAATCGTAAGGCTCGCGAATATCGCCGTGAAATAAATCAGCGTTGGCGTGGCAGCCGCCGCTACAAAAATATTTCGCCCAACAAGATTTACATTTCGGCTTATTCAAAACGTGCGATTCGCGAAAATATTTCATCCAGTGCTTTGAATTTTCTTCGACGCCATCATAGACATTGCCGAGTTTATATTTATCGCG
>CAJOIB010000080.1 GCA_905234705.1 uncultured Selenomonadaceae bacterium
GCCGGTAATTTCTGAAGTTGGCGCGGTAGTTGGGATTATCACGGCGACGGATATTTTGAAAACTTTTATTGAAGTAATGGGCTTACCTTCGGGCGGCAAAACGCGGATAACGCTGGAAGTTGAAAATAAAATCGGCGTTATGGCTGATATTACCAAGATTCTCGCGCAGAACGGAATTAACATTGACAGCATAATCATTTGCCACACCGACGCGCATAAGAGCGAAGTTGTTGTGCGGCTGGATAATCGCGCAGAAGGTTTTGATGATATTAAAAATCTGTTGGAAAATCGCGGCTACAAGGTTATTCATGTTGTCAAGATTGGCTAAAAAAATTGCGGAGGTGATTTTATGCGAATAATCGTAGGGATAACGGGCGCGAGCGGAATTGTGATAGCGGTTGAACTTTTGCAGAGGCTTAAGCAGATTGAGGAAGTTGAAACGCATTTGATAATAACTGACGGCGGCGCGCTTACGATTCGCGACGAAACTAATTTTGATATTTATTCGATTAATCGGCTGGCGGATTATGTTTACAATGTGCATGAAATGGACGCGTCGATAGCAAGCGGCAGTTTTTTAACCGACGGAATGGTTATTGTGCCGTGTGCGATGAAAACGGTTGCGGGCTTGGCGAGCGGCTACAGTGACAATTTACTTTTGCGTGCGGGCGATGTTTGCATAAAAGAGCACCGAACTTTGATAATCGTTCCGCGCGAAATGCCCTTCAGCAAAATTCACCTGCGCAATATGAAAGAACTTGCGGATTTGGGCGTGGTGGTAATGCCGCCGGTTATGACTTTTTACAATACCGATATGACGCTGCAGAGCCACATTAACCACGTTGTGAATAAAATTCTGTTACAGTTGAAATTGCCGACGGAAATTAGCGAATGGAGCGGCGGCAAAAAATAATTTTCGCGCAGTACTTCAAAACTGCGGCGATTAACGCTATAATGTTTCAAAATATTTTAAGGAGGGTAAATTTATGCCGACAATCAAAAAAGAATCCTTCGGTAAACTTTCAGACGGGCAAGAGGCAATACTAAAGGCAATGAGCTCAAGGTTACCGATTATGGCGCGCGTATCGTTTCAATGCGTTTCCGCGACAAAAGTTTTACCAATCGTTTCGTGCTGAAAAATTATCCTGACGTTTCCGGCTACGAAAAAGATGACGCCGCCGGTATCGTTTACGTCGATGGCGCAACAGATTTCAGCAAAATTATTTGGAAGAGCGAACAAACCCTTGAAGGCGTCAAATTCACGGCTGAAATTAACGGCAAGAGCGCCGAGGTTATGTACAGCGTTTCAAATGACAACGAAATCAGCATTAAGTACAAGGCGCAGGGCGCGGAAGATATTTCGACGCAACTTGTATTCAGCGCGGACGCTCTGCCCGATACAAATATCAAAGTTTTCGACGAAGCGGCGACTACCGGCAAAATTTCCGGCAAAAATGTTTACAGCATTCTCGATAAGCCCGCCGAAGTTGAATTTGTTGAAGGTATGTTCGGCTACGACATTGGTTGCCCGATTGATTATTATGAAGCGGGTTTGAAAAATGCGGCGGATATTCTTTCGGACGCGGCGAATATTCTGTTGCAGATTTACGCCACTCAAAATAATTTGCACGTTGAGGAAGTCGACGGCGGCTTTGCAATTAAAACCAGCGGTACGAAATCTGCGGACGGCGAAATTACCTCTCTTGAAAAATCGCAAGTAAATCGCGAAAATTACTTTTGTCGAGGGAAGGATGCGCCTTCCCTTTTTTTAATGGAGGATTTTATGACCAACTACGACGGCTTGTATGATAAAAATATTTTTGGCGCAAATTTGGTGCAGAATCATTTTTCGGATAAAAAAATTCATTTCCGGATATTGGAGCGCGCGACGATTTTGCCGCATAGATCCCTTGATAATACAAATGGTTTTGGCGGTATTGTTGACGAAAAAGGCAACTTCATTGAAGGTAGCGCCGTACATCGCGGAACTTGCGGCGCTTATACTCCAAATGAGCCTGTGCAACAAAGCCCGCTGACAATCGTTTATATCGGAATGTTTGTGCACATTTGGGGACATTCGCTCACGGACGGCTTGAGTCGGTTATGGTTTTTGAAAAGCGAAATTTATCAAAAATATTTCCGCCATTGCCCGCTGGTTTTCAATCCAATGTGGGGCGGAATTTTGCCGAATTTCACTAAGCTGCTACAAATTCTGGAAGTCGATACTTCAAAAATGCTGATGGTCAATCACCCAATACAATGTCAGACGATAATTTTGCCGGACGAATCCTGGTTTATAAATCAAGCTGGCGTTGTGACTTTCACGAATGAATATGTTGAAACGGTCGAGCAGATTAGAAATTTCGCGCAGAAAATTTATCAGCCGCTCGAACAGAAAAAATTTTATTTCTATCACGGGCAAAAGGAAATGAACGAGGCGCGCATTGCCCAATATTTTGAAAAGCAAGGTTTCACGACGATTCGCCCAGAAACTTTGCCGCTGGAGGCGCAGCTGAATATTTTAACCAATGCGGAAAGTTTTGCTTCTTCGCTCGGCTCGATTTCCCATAATGTTATGTTTATGCGCGAAAATACTGAAGTTATTCTTGTGCCGCGCTACGCCACGAATACTTTGAATATGTATCAGCAAGCGCTTGAGCAAATCAGAAATTACAACGTTTTTTATATAGATTCGACGCTGTCAATGTTCGCGCCCAGTCATAACGGTTTATTTTTCTACGTGATTAGCAAACAGCTCAGAAATTATTTCGGCGACGATTCGGAAGAAATTTACAGCGAAGAGGATTTTGAAAAGTTTTGCGAATACGCGCGTTTTTCGATAACAAATGCGATTCCGACCACGCCTTTGATTCAGCAATATTACGCGAGCGTCATGCCGGAAGTTTTGAATCAGCTGAATCAGCGTCCCGCGCTTATGCAAAAGTACGGTTTGAAATTTAATTGAAGTATTTTTCCACAAAAAAAGCCCCGCCAATTAAGGCGAGGCAATAAGGGGGAAATTTTTTTATCCAACGAGTTCGTAACCGGCGTCTTCGATAACTTTTTTAAAATCGCCGGTGGAAATTTCTTGCGCCGAAGTAACAACGGCGTTATTTTTTTCCAAGCTAACTTCAACGTTGGTTACGCCGTCCATTTTCGCCAGTGCGTCGTGCACGTGTTTGACGCAATGCTTGCACATCATACCTTCGATTTTCAATTCAGTTGTCATATTATTTGCCTCCTGCTGATTGATTTTCAGATTTTCGATATTGACCTGCGCGAAATTATTTTGAGCGGTGGAAGTTTCGGAATGTTTAACAGTGAAAAATTTCAGCCGCAACGCATTTAAAACGACGCAAACGCTAGACATACTCATAGCCGCCGCGCCAATCATCGGCGAAAGTTTAATCCCGAACGCCGGATAAAAAACGCCCGCCGCCAACGGTATGCAAACCACGTTGTAAAAAAATGCCCAAAATAAATTTTCCTTGATATTTTTCATGACGGCGCGACTTAATTTTATGGCGCTCACAGCGTCGAGCAAATCATTTCGCACCAAAACCGCGTCCGCGCTCTCGATTGCAACGTCAGTACCCGCGCCTATCGCCATCCCCAAATCAGCCTTAGCCAGAGCCGGAGCGTCATTAATTCCGTCGCCAATCATCGCAACTTTCTTGCCTGCGCTCTGCAACTTTGAAATTTCAGCGGCTTTATCTTCCGGCAAAACTTCAGCTACAAAATTTTTAATCCCGATTTGCGCAGAAATATTTTCGGCGGTCTGCTTATTATCGCCCGTCAACATTACCACGTCAATATTTAAATTTTGAAAAGCGGCGACAGCCTCAGCGGAAGTTTTTTTCTCAACGTCAGCGGCGGCGATTATTCCCAGCAATTTTTTATCATTGGCAAAAATAATCGGCGTCTTACCTTCGCCCGCCAGCTCGGAAATTTTTTCGTCAATATCAGCCAGATTAAAGCCCAATTCAGCCAGAAACTTTCTATTGCCCGCGTAGTAGGGAATAGGGGCAAGGGGCAAGGGGCTAGAGATATCACTATTCCCTAGTCCCTTTACACTATACCCTAAAACGCCTTTACCAAAAACCGCTTGAAAATTCGTCACGTCGTACGGCTGAATATTTTTTTCCGCGGCAAACTTTGTAACAGCTTCGGCTAATGGATGCTCGCTTTTCATTTCAAGACCGGCGGCAATTTTCAAAAGTTCCTCGGCGTCAACGTCGAAAGTTACAATGTCCGTAACAAACGGCTTGCCTTCCGTCAGCGTGCCGGTTTTATCGACAACAACCGTATCAATCGCGTGTGCAGTTTCAAGCGCCTCGCCAGATTTTATCAAAATGCCATTTTCCGCGCCCTTGCCAGTGCCAACCATAATCGCAACCGGCGTAGCCAAACCCAGCGCGCACGGACAGCTTATAACCAAAATGGAAACCGCGATAGAAAATGCAAATTCCACAGTCGCACCGCTCCAAAGCCAAATCCCGCCCGCAATTATCGAAATGCAAATAACCGCCGGTACAAAAATTCCAGCGATTTTGTCAGCAGTCTTAGCAATGGGCGCTTTGCTGGCGCTCGCCTCTTCAACCAGCGCGATTATTTTATTAATCGTAGTGTCGCCGCCAACTTTTTCTGCGCGAAATTTTATAAAGCCGCCGCGATTAATCGTGCCGCTCGTGATTTTGTCGCCAAGATTTTTATTCACGGGTAAAGATTCGCCGGTTATCGCCGATTCGTCAACTGTCGTCTCGCCTTCAATAACGACGCCGTCAGCCGCAAAACTTTCACCAGGACGCACAACAATTTCATCGCTGATTATCAATTCGTCCACAGAAATATTTACTTCAACGCCGTCGCGCAGGACATTTGCAGTTTTCGGAGCAAGATTTATCAAAGCCTCAACCGCCCGCGTCGTACTGCCTTTAGCCCGCGCCTCAAAATATTTCCCAACAGTTATCAGCGTGACAATCATTCCCGCCGATTCAAAGTACAAATTGCGGCTGTATTCGTCAACCAAATTCATATCGCCGTGCCCTAAGCCGTAGCCAATCCGGAAAAGCGCAAATGCTCCGAAAATCGCCGCCGCCATCGAGCCCAGCCCAACTAAGCTGTCCATATTCGGCGCGCCGCGAAATAAATTTTTAAAGCCGTTCACATAATATTTTCGGTTCAAATACATTATCGGCAGGATTAACAGGAACTGCGCGAAGGCAAAGGTTACCGCATTTTCGCGACCGTCAAAAATTTCAAGCGGTATTCCAAACATCGCGTGCATTGAAATAAAAACCGTCGGCACTAAAAAAATAATCGACCATATCAGTCGCGTTTTCATTTCAGCAATTTCAATGTCAATTGTTCGCTCATTAACCCTAGCCACTTTTCCCTTATCACTTTTCACTTTAAGCGAAGCGCCATAACCCGCATTGATAACCGCGTCGATAATTTTTGCAACGGAAATACTTTCATCACGCTTGACTTGCATTGAATTTGTTAAAAGATTGACGCTGACATTTTCTGCGCCTACAACCGCCGCAACCGCCTTTTCAACTCGCGCAGAACACGCCGAACAACTCATTCCAGTTATATCGTAATTTTCTTTTATCAAAAAAATCACCCGTCTTTAGCCGAGCCAACTTTGCCTATGTTCACCAAAATTCCTATCGCCGCCATTGTCACGATTAAACTTGTGCCGCCGTAACTTATGAACGGCAACGGTATTCCTACCACGGGGAACATTCCGCCCACCATAAATAAATTCCCTATCGCTTGTCCGACAACTAAAATCATTATCCCCATTGACATCGCCTGTCCGTATTCGTCTTTGGCTTTGCTGGCAACCCGCGCCGCGTATACCGTAAACGCCGCGAATAACATAAACACAAACAGCGCGCCTAAAAATCCATTTTCCTGACAGAATATCGCAAAGGCAAAATCCGTGTGAGCTTCCGGCAAATAATCATATTTCGACACGCCCACGCCTAAACCCATTCCGGTTAATTCGCCTGAGCCTATCGCCGATAAACTTTGCACCGTCTGATAGCCGAATTTCTGCGCGTCTGACCAAGGATCGTACGCAACTTTTAGCCGCTCTAATCGATAGGGCTGTATGTAAATTAACGCCGCCACCGCCACTAAAACTATCGCGCTCAAAATCCACACTTGCTTTTTCGGCAAACCCGCCACGATTAACATTATCAGCGGTATTCCGGCGATTATGCTTGCCGTGCCCATATCCGGCTCGCGCTCCGTCAATACTGCCATTAACAATATCAACCCGCCCTGCGGCGAAATTAAATTTATTTGCTTGTGCCGCCGTATGCGAAAGGATATGTAAACCGCCGCCAGCATTATCGCTAAAAGTTTTGCAAATTCCGCCGGCTGAAATTGCGTTATTCCCAGCGGCAACCACCGCCGCGCTCCATTTACCATTGGTCCGATTAACAAAACCAGCACCAGCGCAATCAGCGTTGCCAATAAAAGTAGCGGAATGTACTTTCGCCAAATATGATAATCGAAATAAAAGCAAATGCCGAACGCTACGAAACCCACGGCAATATTAATCAAATGGCGCTGCAAAAAATGATACGGATTATCAAAAGTCATTTCAGCGAGCACGAAACTTGAGCTGAAAACGTTAATCGTGCCGAGAATCAGCAGTACAAACATAATGCCGATAATGGCTTCCATATCGTTGTTCCAAAATTTTTTACGTTCGGAGCGGGAAATTTCTTCGCCAGAATTTTTATCAGCCAATAAATCACCGCCTCACGACGCAACGATTAATCGGGACGCCCGCCGCGCTGAATCGGTTTTCGTATTCGGTGCGGATATTATCGGGCGGCTCATTGGCGTGCAAGTCGTTCGTAACGTCGGAAATTTTTAAATCAGCCAGCGCGAATTGCTCAAGCGAAAAATCGAACAAACAGCGGTTATCCGTTTTAAAATGAATTTCGCCGTCCTGCGCGAGAATTTTTTTGTACATCTCAAGAAATTTAATGTAGGTCAAGCGGCGTTTAGCGTGACGCTTTTTCGGCCAGGGATCGCAGAAATTTATATAGAGCCGGTCAATTTCGTTATCGGCAAAAATTTCGGCGATATTGTTAATGTCAAAAACGGCAAGGCGAACGTTGGACAAATTTTTATCAGCGATTTTGCGAGCCGCCGCCAAAACTACAGCCGCTTCAACTTCCAAGCCGATAAAATTAATCTGCGGATTTTGTTCAGCCAGCTGTGAAATAAAATCGCCCTTGCCCGTGCCGAGTTCAACGTACAATTTCTGATTATCGTTGCCAAAAATTTTCCGCCAATTACCGGCGCGCTCCGAACCGATTTTTTCAACCGTCACGAAGTCAGCGAAATTTTCAAGTTTCTCGAAAGTATGAGGTTTCTTCCTAAGCCTCAATAATATTCCTCCCCTTCGCAATAAGAAATATATCGCCCAATCCTCCAAATCCTACAAGCCCTGTCGTTGGATCTTTAAAATTTTGAAGTTTAGCGATAGGATATACTTTAATTTTACCGGTTTGCAAAAATTCCTTAATCATTATGAAGTGCGAATAATATTTATCTAAAAGAGCAATAACTTTCAGCAACACCCCACAACGTTCCCAAGCAACTGGATTATATTCAATAAAAATTGGCGCTGGATTTTTTGTGATTAAATTTTCCATCCCAATCAACACTTGAGCTTCAAAACCCTCAGTATCAATCCAAATATACTTGACATCTTCCGGAAAAATCTCACTACTTGCCAAATAGGAATCCAGCGTAATGATATTAATTTTTTCCTTCGACATATTTTCGCCGTACTTTATAATACTATTACCGCCGGGATTTATAGAATTTTTATACATAATCTGCTCGCCGCTCTCAGCCCCAAGTCCAATATTTTCAACGATAAATTTATCTTCCAAATCATTCAATAAAATATTCGCCTTTAACATCCTGAAATTTTCTTTGTCAGGCTCAAAGGCTAAACATTTTAAATTTGGAGCAATTTTTTTCGTGAAATAAATTCCAGTCGTCCCAATATTCGCGCCCAAATCTAAAATCCAACCAGAAGAGTCATCAACGTCATAATATTTTTTTGTCAGGGCATGAAACGCCCACATATCGGCTGCTGAAAAATTTTTGCGATCAATGTACATTTGATTCATAATAACTTTATCTTTCGCAGTGGCAATGTATGAAATCCCCTCGACGGTGCAAGTCACAAAATCACTGAACTGTTTATCAAGGCTGAGATTCAAATGACGATAGATTTTCTCTCCCTCATTATTTGAATCTACGAGTGAAAAAATTGCAGAAGGATGACTAAGCCAACTTGATAAATCCAGTGCGTAAATAATTTTTTTATCGGGAATTTTCAAAGCTTCAGTCGCAGTTACAAAAAGGTTGCGCAAACCTTGCTCGAAGATCAGCAGATAATCATAATCTTTCGCGAGCAAATCTGCCGGATTAGTTTCATCCGGTGTAATGATTCCGATAATTTTAAGCTCATCTATCTTTAGGTAATTGGCGAGTATATTTGAACATTGCCCAGTGTAGTCCCAAATTAAAATTTTCATAGAAATTTACTCCCGATCAACAACGATAGGATTCAAATTTTCCGCGTGCATAAATTCAGCCAGTTTGTGAACACCAATCATCAAATCAATATAATGTTCCGCCGTCAAAGATTGTGAGCCGTCGCTAAGAGCCTTAGCTGGATTCGGATGAACTTCCATCATCAAACCGTCAGCGCCCGCCGCAATAGCCGCAAACGCCATCGGCTTAATCATACGCCAGCGCCCCGTACCGTGCGAAGGATCAACAATTATCGGCAAATGCGACAAATGCTTAACCGCCGCAACCGCGCTCATATCCAATGTATTTCGCGTGTAAGTTTCGTACGTCCTAATTCCGCGTTCGCACAAAATCACGTCCGGCATTCCCGCGTTCATAATATATTCCGCCGCATTGAGCCATTCGTCAATCGTCGCCGCTAAACCGCGTTTCAACATTACCCCTTGAGCAAACCAAAATTCTGCATATTGCGCGCGCCAATTTGTAAAATATCAGAGTACTCGGCAACCGGAGCAATTCCCTCAACCGTCGTCACTTCAGTAGTAATTTTTAAGCCAGTACGTTCGCGCGCCTCAGCTAAATATTTCAGCCCTTCAATTTCTAAACCTTGAAAAGAATATGGCGAAGTTCTCGGCTTGTAAGCACCGCCACGCAAAAATTGAGCACCGCCCGCCTTAACAATGTCAGCCGCCTCAAAAAGTTGCTCGCGAGATTCAACGGCGCAAGGTCCAGCCATTACAACCGGTTCGTCGCCGCCAATTTTAACGCCGCCCACGTCAATAACCGTATTCTGCGGATGAAATTCACGGCTCGCCAATTTGTAACTTTTTGAAATGGCAACGCTGCTTTCAACGCCAGGCAAAGCGTCAATCGCCACTGATACAAGTTTAGTCTTATCGCCGATAACGCCAACGATTTTCTGTTGCGCGCCCTCCATAATTTTCGCTTCAAGACCAACCGCTTCGATAACTTTTTTAACTTCTGCAATGTTTTCAAGAGTCGCCTCAGGGCGCATAATAATAACCATAAAAATTTTGCTCCTTCCAAGTTAAACGTGAATTACAGGGAATATACCAAGATTTTTCAGCCAAATGCTTTTTCGCCGCACGTCTTCAATCGAATCGTACAGCAAATGTTTCATCGGCGGAACTTCCAAATCAAAAAAGAAAATGTACGCGCCCAATTCCGTTCGCGCAGGACGTGATTCAATGCGCGTCATATTCACACGCCGCCAAGCAAATTCTTCGAGCACGCCGCACAAAGCGCCAGCCCTTGAGCCGTCGATTTGGCAGATTATCAAACATTTATCGCCGTCCGAATTAATTTCTTCTGCGCGACGACTGACTTCAAAAAAGCGCGTGCTGTTCGACATATTATCTTGAATTTCAGTGGCAAGAGTTATCAATCCGTTCAAATTACCGGCGCGTTCACTGCAAATGGCGGCGCTGTCAAAAGTTTCAGCGACAATTTCAGCCGCTCGCGCAGTGCTGGTTGTAACGATAATTTCAGCGTTTGAAAATTTTTCGCGCAGGAAATTTCGACACTGTGAAATCGGCTGAGCGTGCGAGTAAATTTTTTTAATGTCAGCAAATCCAACGCCGCTTTTCGCCATCAAATAATTATGCACAGGATAAACCAATTCGCGCGTGACAATTAAATTATCCGAGCGTGCAAGCGTGTCGAGCG